>CAYZWM010000167.1:0-9480 GCA_964482155.1 uncultured Chitinophagaceae bacterium
TAGCTGGAAGGAATTCACCCAATGTATCTAAATACGTGGTTGGCGTAAATCGTCCGGATGTGTTCACAATACCTGTGAGGGTTTGATTACCCGAATTTTCACAAAAAGGGCCTGCTGAGGTGATTTCTGCACTTGGGATTGAATCGACCCGAATCAACAAAGAATCTGTGTTTATACAACCACTCGAATTAGTTAAGGTGTAGTATACGTTGTGATTTCCTGTTGAGGCAACTAACGGTTTAAACCAGCCAGAAGAATCAATGAAGTTTCCACCATAAAAACGACCTCCTCCTACCCTTGCGACCACTAGAACTGAATCATCATTAGCACATAGCGAACTCATCGGTTGAATACCTGCATTGGGCAAACTATCGACCATTACACTCGTGGAGTCAAACGTTGAGCATCCTTTTCCATTGGTTTGGTTAAAGTAGATAATGTGATTGCCTATGCCAGCTCCTATGGGATCGAATTGCCCCGAAGAATCTATAAACGTTCCGCCCGAGAAACGACCACCAAGATTGGGTGAAGCCGATATTTTCTGGATCGTATCATCAATGCAATATGGCGTTGCACTGGCCAGAGTGACCAGGGTTAGCGTATCCACTATCAATACGTTGCTATCTATCGAATAACAGCCATTACCATCGGTAAATTCATAATACACCTTGTGATTCCCTTTTCCGGAAACCTGAGGATTAAAGTCCCCAACACTATCAATGTAACTACCGCCAGAGTACTTCCCACCGGAATTAACCTTAGGTATTAATCGGTCTACCTTCCCATTTTCGCAGTATGGCGATTTGGAGACAAACGACACATCGGGAACGGTATCCACTTGTATGGTAGTCGAATCTAGATTACTGCAGCCGTTACCATCCGTGTATCGATAAAAGATGGTGTGCAAACCAGCTTTGGCGATCGACGGATCAAATACACCTGCGGTGTCCAGGTAACTCGTTGGTAGAAACTTCCCGGTTGTATTAACCGCTGCCGTTATTGTCTGAAGACCGGCATTTTCGCAAAACGCACCCGCACTCGTAATTGATGCGTTGGGAATGGTATCCACCGAAATACGAATGGAATCCGTATTGCTGCACCCTTTACTGTCTGTAAATGTGTAGTACACCATATGATTTCCAGATTTGGCTACAGCCGGATCAAAATTGCCGGCAGTATCAATAAATGCACCTGATTTAAACCTGCCACCTGAATTCACCTGTGCTGTTAGGGTTTGTACGCCACCGTTTTCACAGAAAGGACCTGCCGAAGTGATGCTTGCATTGGGAATGGAGTCAATGGTTATGACTGTAGAATCGGTATGGCTACACCCCCTGCTATCGGTAACCGAATAATACACCGTATGGGAACCTACTTTGGCCACCGTGGGATTGAATTTCCCATTAGTGTCTAAATAGGACGTTGAAGTGAATCGTCCAGAGGTGTTGATTCTGGCCGTTAAAGTTTGTATTCCAGCGTTCTCGCAAAATGGACCCGCTGGTGTTATAGAAGCGTCAGGGATGGAATCAATTTGGATGGTCGTTGAATCCATGTTTGTACAACCATGGCCATCGGTAACGCGGTAAAATATCTTGTGACTTCCTGGTTTAGCGATTTCTGGATTAAAGATTCCTGTTGTATCGAGGTATGCAGTTGCCACGAACCGACCTGAAGTATTTACCTGAGCCGACAACGTTTGAACTCCATCGTTTTCGCAAAATGGACCAGCAACTGTTATTGACGCATCAGGTATGGAATCAATTCGTATTGTGGCTGAATCCGTATTGCTACAGCCTCTACTGTCGGTGAATGAATAAAACACGGTATGTGAACCTGTTTTAGCAACAAATGGGTTAAACTTTCCTGTTGAATCTAGATAAGCCGTTGACGTAAATTTACCCGTCGTATTGGTTACTGCACTTATGGTTTGAACTCCTGCGTTTTCACAAAATGGGCCAGTCGAGGTTATAGATGCATCTGGAATCGAGTCTACCAATACATCGAATGAATCCAAACCGACACAATCATTGCCTCGGGTTCTATAAAATACCCAATTGATCTGCTGATTTGTTTTACTGGGATCAAACAGTCCGAGTGAATCCACATAACTTCCTCCATAGAAAAAGCCATCTGAGTTATTGACTGTTAGTTGAACCGCACTGTCGTTTCTACAAACAGGCCCAATGGAGTCTATTTCTATTTGCGGCACACTATCCAGAATAAACGACCCGGTATCGCGTGCGATACACCCAAAACTGTCCAGAACCGAAAAATACATCGTATTGGAACCAAAGGCAGCCGAATTAGTCGTTACCAGTCCACTGCTGTCGACACTTAGATTGCCATAAAAATAACCGGTCGACACTGGTTTGGTCAATCGAAAAGTATCCAGTTCAGAACACACAATCTCTTCGGTCGTAAATAAGCTATCGTACTGTCTTACTGCAGTAAATGTAGCCGTATCGTCATTACTCTTACACCCATTTTGGTCTACGACTTTAAGTGTGTATGTACTGGTCTTTTTTACCCATCGTGTGGAGTCCGTATAGGAATCATTCCAAGTATAGGAATAACGTCGTGTGCTCACACCTGGTACAACAACAAGGGCATCGTTGTTTCTTGATATTTGGAAATTTTTAACACGGTATTCATTGTAGTAATAACTCCTCGCTCCAATTCCAAATTTATACCCACCCTGGGTTCGACTTCCCCCGTCAGAATAGGTAACGTATAACACCCCGTCGATGTATATTTCAAAACGTTGATTACTGTACCGAATTTGAACCGAATGCCAACTACCATCGTCTAAATCAATACCGGGATAAGTCGTCTTTAATCTGGCATTATTCCATTCAACCTGAATGGAATTACTGTTGTTCTTATCGAGGGCAATGGAATAGCCTCCTCCATAATAATCTTCGGTAACTGGTGTGGTATGGTTAAACATATAAAACCACAATGCATAGGCATTATTTCCGCTCGAATAGTAATCAAATGATATTGTAAAACTATCCGTTATGAGCAGGTTCGAATCCTCCCATTCAATCTGTCCATTCGCTGATATTAAAGAACTGGGTGTCAACACAACATAATTATTTAACGATGAGTGCGTGGTACTGTTCCGGGGTTTCCCCGAAATGGTCTTGTTCATCGAGTCCTGAATAATGTATGGATTTGTATAGTCCACTATTGGCGAGATCAATAAGGAATCGCCGGCACAGAAAAAAGTATCGTTTGGCAAACTGACTTCTGGTAATGGATTTACCTGTACATAAACACTGTCTTTATACGAACAGGCGCTACGCATCTTGAGTCTTAATTTATCAAAAAAGGCATAACTGGTCGTGGTGGTGATATTTATCTTATTGGTTTGGAGAACAACCCGGAGTTTTCTGGTTTTCTTAGGCGTGGATCGCGAGTGCACCAAGTATTGCCAGTTATCTCCATAGTTGGTCAACACAGATTGGTAAATGGCCAGTAAATTATTGTTGCGATCCAAATATTGAAGCATAATTTGACCTTCGTCGTCATACGAATTATGCCCACGTAAATAACCTGTCAACGACGTTTTGGCGATTCCTGAATCGATCTCTATTGAGTCATAGCCAACATCGAAGGTTTGCCACATTTCAAGAACACCTGTACTTGTCGCGTTGGCAAAACTTCCAAACGTTACGTAACTCGAATCCCTTGGTACATAACTTCCAGATCGCGTCCAGACACCAGAAGTGGCCGACCACCCAACCGTCGTTGGATCTCTAAAGAAACTTGGATTCACAAGCAATTGTGGTTTATCCTGCATGTCGTAATAATACATGCCGGTAGTCCCAACCGTAATGCTGTCCAGGGTATCATTGGTACTCCAGAACCCTTTCCAATGCGATATTTCTGCAATTAGCGTTACGCTGTCGCCGATACAAAGTATCGTATCGTTGTTGAGGATGTTCGCATACGGAGAAAACGGAACAGAGACATTAATTTCTATGGAGTCTCTACTTCCTCGTGTTATATGCTCAACCAAAAGCTTAACTGTATACGACTTTTCTACATTAAGTGCAGGGTAAGGAATGACCGGATTTAATACCGTATCCGTCCAGCCGTTGTATCCAAAATCCCAGAAATAGCGAATTGAGTCGCCTCGAGACGAAGTATTGACAAACTCCACTATATTTTCGGGACATCCGGTGTTGTAATAAAAAGCCGCATTTGGTTGAAAAATATCGACGGGGTTACACGTGGTGTCTTTGTTTTCTTTGGCCTCCACGCTCATTTCCAATTCACCCGTTGCTGTATTCGGTGTAACCACTTGAATGTAATAGGTTCCTTTGCGAATACAGTCAAGCACAAACGAGGTTAACGCATTGTTGTTGCACGGAGCTGGGGTTAACGATTGACAATTTCCGTAGTAGGCTCTGTACCTAATTTGGTTCGCTTTAGCATCTGTATACTCCGCTAATTTAAACTCTAAATCTACCTTGGTGGTATCTGTGTAGTCTACTTTAAACCAGGTCGACTTGTAATCTTTTGGCCCGTACAAACAACCCATATTGGAGCCATCTTCTCCAAAGTCTGTTCCAATGGTGTGACAGTTAACTAGAGCTCGGCCTTTAACCTGTTCCAGAGTATCGATGAGAAGGGGAATCGCATTATGGCAAAAATCACCTGAGTGAAAATCAAAAACCATTTGAGGAAACACGAAATCGCTGCATTCGTGCGTGATGCATTTATTAATTTGAATATAATAGGTGCCTGGGCTTACGCACAAATACACGGTATTTCCAAGTAGCGTATTGTATTTACTTGAACTACTGATATACGGGACATATGTTAAACCACTTAAGGAGTCACCTGCAATGGTGGACCGATACACTCTTATTTTATTCCAGTCGGTACTGGTAGTGGAAATTGAAGTTTGACTGGACAAATAACTGTATATGTAGTTGTAATACATGTAGCCGGTAGAGTCCACATCAAACTTATACCACACTGTACCGGCTACCTTAGGGTCGTAGCACTTATAATAGGTGTGCGTATACGTTCGGTTATAATCCGTAGAATCAAGTGTCGAACCAGCAAAATAGGTTCGGTCTCCCTGATACAAAGTTTCTGCTTTCAGTGTCGTTTTTATCGTTCTATTTGGTATGGAGATATTCAAACGAAAATCATCAAAATACACATCAATGTAGCTGTTCGACGACCTATACCAGGCTTCCAATCGGATTCTAATTTTTTGAGTACCTGAAGGTATTTTCCGGGTATCCGATACAAGCTGCCAACTCCCTATGGAACTTACCCATGAGGTCGGATAACTTGAGATAATGCTGCCCGAACTATTCAAATACTGAACGATGGCCCTCCCCTGATCAGAAGTCGTTTCACTTTTGGATTGTATATATCCACTAAATACAGAGGTGGCTTTACCCGAAGAAATTTCACTCGAATACCGTGAAACATCTACGGTTTGAACCAAATCCGCCGTATCACTTGAGAAGTATGGTCTGTAATACGCCCAACTGTAATACTGCCCTTCTTTTCTGGTGACAGCGGATTGATGGTATGCCCATGTCCCACTGGAAGTCCAATTGGCGTTACTATTAAAACCACCATTTTTCATCAAATCAACATCGTTCAAACCATTAACCTGATTTGCCGTTGAGTAGAAATCATACTTTGTATCGGGAATGTACTGGCTATCATATTTTACATTTAGCCAGGTGTGTTGATTTACATTAGGTCTGCGATAAATATAATTGTAGTACCCTCCTATTTCTACCAAAACATAGTATCGGCGCGACTTTACTTTTTCGCAAGCCGGAATTGCAAATGTTGCTGTCATATCTGAAGCGTATGGACAGTAGGTGTAATCCTCGGTGATAAATGTCAAACCATCGGTTAACGTTGAATCAATTTTTCCGCTGGACTTCAGCGTAGCCAAACTCAAACTCCCATCTTCATCGGATTCATAAATCGCGAACCGCAAGGAGTTGGCCGAATTGTATTGAAGGTTTGTCGATTTAACGGATGCATTTAATCCGTTAATATCGACGGTTACATTTCCTCTTCCCTTTACCACAAAACTATACCAGATATTTCGACGAACTGGGGTACTCCATGGGTAGTACTGGATTCCATTGTTATGTGGATATGCCGAGTCATAAGGAAACATAGAAACGTTGGTATCTCCTTGGTAAACCAGTGGGTTGATGTGTGCATAACACAAAGATTCAACGGGGTCAGATAACTGAGCTCCTGTTCGACACGTGATGAGGTCGTGACTTGCTGGTAAACTCGTGTCCAACGGGTGAACATCTCCTATTTTTCCATCGTAAAATGTTCCGTCGCCTGGAATTAAGCCAAAGTCATAGGCATTGTTTGCATGGTCAAAACGTGACGTTGCCACACTATCTATGTATATTGTTGGCTGAATTGATGTCCTCGTCCCAGCAGTTCGTGTGCAGAAATAAACAAGAGAATAAACACCCGATTGAAGGTTGCAAAACTCCACGAAATTGGCATCATAATTACAATCTTGTATTGGTGTGGCGCTGGCCAGTTTACTCGAATCTTTACGCACATCAAAGTTGAACAATTTCACATCCCACGTACCGCCAGACTTACCACCCCATATTTTCACATAGGCATCTTTCGCCAAATTGAAGGTATAGTAAACGATGTCTGTTGTATTGGTATCGCATAATGCGCCATACGGAAAATGATTCAATGGCGTGTCCAAATCACATTCTAAAATTTCCTGTGGGAATTGAAATTGCGCTAATTTTAATGGCATTCCCTTCACAGAACTATAGTTTGCATCGTAACTCAATGGGTTGTTTCCATTAACCAAGCTGTCTACAAAGGCGGCTTTGGACGGTCTGTAAAACTTTGGCGCAATTACGCTGGATGCACGCGTTGTAATGGTAACCCGATGCCCATAGGTGTATAATGACCTTGGAGAAGTACTAATTCTATTTGCAGAATCATACGATATATCATGGTCGTCACTAACGACCACCGTATACCATCCTGCCTCCATCGGTCTACAGTCTGACGTAGTTATCGAATAGCCTACGCATGACCAATCCACCCCATCATCGTACAACTTAACTCCTGATTTCCCGTTTCTTATATCGCCTTTAAACAGGGAGAACCTGTTCCCGCTCCAGTAAGCATAATAATAATTGATAGCTACGTTAACTACCGCAGTAGAATCCAGATAAAACACATGGTACGTGTTTCTACGTCCACAAGACACGCCATCGATGGTATCGGGGTTGGTTGAACACGTGAAGGTATCATACTGACCTACAACACTTCGGTATCCCTTTATGCTGTCTAAGAACTCGGCTTTTGCATAATTGTCAAACTTGGTTTTAGTCGTACTAAACTTAAAATATGGACGCTCTACTTTTGAAATGGCGATGCTGTCATACGAAGAAACAAGGGTATACTCTCCCGGTTCCAGACATATAGACTGATTGGTATTATTTTGGCCAAAACAATCTGTGTGAGGCACTAGGCCTGCCAGCGTATCGGGATATGAACCAATGCTTTGCGATGCACGCAGGCTAAACGCGTTGCCTTTATATAGCTGATGCCGTCCATGATAGTCATAGTATGGAGCACTGCGATACGCCGTCTGCAAGTTGGAGATATATACCATTCCACTGTCGGCCTTTCCATCTCCATCGGCATCTCCAATGACAAATGTGCGATACATTGCTTTTTTCAAAGTAGAATCACACATGACCAATGGACGAACCGCATCGTTACAAGAGACGGTGTCGGGTTGACCATAAATTGTGGTAAAATTAGGTAAGGCTTTTAAACTGTTAATCGAATCGCCATCACCAACGTTAGACTGTGCAAAGCGATTTGCAACAGGCAGTCTAGTTTGCGTCAAATACAGCCTGTAGTCTCCTCCCAAATGCATACTACCGGAGCAAGCATAGCTGGAATAACGCCAAACCGAATCGGTTCCCAATACCTGTATGGCATATTTTCCAGGTTCTAAACAATCGAGAGAATAATATCCAACACCGGTCTTCTCAAGAATAATATTTGACGTATCTACACCTCCGCAACTGGTCGTAACGGTATCTTTAAACAACCGAAAGGCGATATAACTATAAAATTTATAGTTCGCTGGTGCATAACTTAAATGGACATCCAATTTGGATTGCTCATCAAGCTCAAAGGCAAACCACTGATTTAAGTTGTAGTTAAAATTGTCGAGGCTAACACGATTTATGTTTGTATTACCACAACTGTTTTTATTGATGTATGAATTACATGAAAATCCTGTAAAATAATTTGAAGCCCCTTTAAGAACTCCTAAGTCGTTGGTTTTGGCTAAAACAGGTTTTGTATATCCTGAATCATACTGGGACGTCTGATCGGCAATGTGAAAACGCATGGTTTCAGTCAAATCAGAATGAAAAAGCAATTGTACCGAATACACCTCACCGGAATCAAACAGGCATGTCATGTTTTTTACAACTTCTGAGCAATTTCGATAACAGGTAAAGTTAGAAGACCAATCGTTAAAACTGGAATCCAATAATTGAAGCCCTCCACCTCCTCGTGCATCGCCCTTATACAACCTAAAAGCCATGGTATCTTTTGTCGAACAACCGGCTCTGTGGCTAATTTTAAATTGTGTATTATCGGCATCCGTATTAGATTCAAAGACAAACCAGGCGCTTTGATTGTACAATTCATAATTATTCCCCAGGTCGGCATAAAGCTCTGTGGTGTCCTTAATCGTATAACAGCCCAACTCAAAGTCTATATATTTTGATTGAGATCCAGGTTTTCCAACTGTCTGGTTTCCAAAATCATACGCACTATCCCGCGCATCGTATTCCGCATTCACAACAGCTGGATATTCATACGGATACGTCGTCTTTATGATTAAATATATACGACCGGCCGCTCTGGATTTGGAACTGACCTGAACCATATACCAACCTGGGTCCATGCATGGGTGGAATGAACTCCCAAACTGGTTTAAGGTCGTTAGTTTAGCTGCGGTTGCCATTGTACTCGTTGGCAAACACTGGTCGCCATAATACGTTGTAAAACCACAATCTTTTGTTGCGATCGCATTGGCATTTTGCTTAAGCTCAATGTCTACGCCTCGTCGAGCTCCAATAAAAAACTTGAACCAGACGCTTTTCTTATCGTTTCCGGAAGTAACCAGGGAGGAGTGAAAATACTCACTTACCTGAACTGTGGCACTGTCTATGGCTATAGAGTCGCTTTGAAATGTACCAAAGCCATACCCATTCGAACCTAATTTGATCTCAATAGCCTTTGAACATGAATCATTAGAAGGCACCTGGGCATTTGAATATGAATATCCAAATGTCAGCACAAAGAGGGGCAAGAAAATCTGGAATAACCGCATGGTTCCTATGTACACAACGTTATACAATAATAACCCCTAAAATCTGCATAAACTATACCTAGACATGGGCAGTT
>CAYZWM010000168.1:0-9407 GCA_964482155.1 uncultured Chitinophagaceae bacterium
AACGAACCTCCTGGTGCACGTGCACGGGTTGCGTTGTCTGGTCTTAGTATTGCTGAATACTATCGAGATGGAGACGAGAAATCGGGTGGTAGAGACATCCTATTCTTCGTTGACAACATCTTTAGATTTACACAAGCAGGATCTGAAGTATCAGCTCTTCTTGGACGGATGCCATCTGCGGTAGGTTACCAACCAACATTGGCTACCGAGATGGGTGTGATGCAAGAACGGATTACATCAACCAACAGAGGTTCTATTACATCTGTACAAGCTGTATATGTACCTGCAGATGATTTAACTGACCCTGCACCGGCAACAACGTTTGCTCACCTGGATGCAACGACTGTACTTTCACGTCAGATTGCATCTTTGGGTATTTATCCTGCGGTGGATCCATTGGATTCGACTTCGAGAATCTTATCTCCAGATATTTTAGGTGATGCGCACTACGACACAGCCCAAAAAGTTAAGGAACTTCTTCAACGATATAAAGAACTTCAGGATATCATTGCCATCCTTGGTATGGACGAACTTTCTGAAGAAGACAAATTGGTTGTTCACAGAGCACGACGAGTTCAACGATTCTTGTCTCAACCTTTCCACGTTGCTGAGCAATTTACAGGCCTTAAAGGTACGTTAGTCGACATCGCTGACACGATCAAAGGGTTTAATATGATTATGGATGGTGAAGTTGACCAATATCCAGAAGCAGCATTCAACCTTAAAGGAAAAATTGAAGAGGCTATCGAGGCTGGAGAGGTCATGTTAAAGGAAACTAATTAATACGACTATGTATTTAGAACTGATTACTCCTGACCAAACGCTTTTTGAAGGCGAAGTTGTGTCGGTAAAACTTCCTGGGACAAAAGGAAAGTTCGAAACTCTAAATAATCACGCTGCGATCATTTCAAGTCTTGAAAAAGGAACGCTAAGTGTAAAAACCAGCGAAGGCATTAAAGACTTCGATATTTCTGGTGGTATAGTCGAAGTGTTGAACAACAAAATTATTGTTCTAGCATAATTAAAAACTTCATAGTAAAAAGCCCTCATCGTTGATGAGGGCTTTTTTTATGCCCTTTTATGAGGCCTCTTTTTTCTTACCTAAGGTTGCTCTGGCCGTCGCATTCCTAAACTTAATCAGAACAAAAAAAAGACCCTGAGAAAATCTCAGGGCCCTGTAAACACAAAGTTAAATTTTCAGACTATCTATTTCTGAAGAACGATCTTTTGAATCGCCGTTGTATCGTACCCACTTACTTTTAGGAAATAGACTCCTTGTGGATAGTTTATTGTATTAAAAGATACATCTCCCGATGACGACAACTCAAACCGGTCAATAACCTGACCAGCCAAATTAGTCAACAAAACTTCCTTATTCCTTCCTGCAGCATAATACACATGTACCACATCGCTCGACGGATTTGGATAAACTCTCATGTCGTTCGAATTCTGAATATTCACGAATCGAACCTCTGAATATTCGTATTTGCCATCAAAATCGATCTGCTTAATGCGGTAGTAAGCCACACCGTTTGGCAAATCAGAATCAAAGGCGTCGTAATACTGTATTTCTGTTGTTGTACCCGCACCTTGAATCGGAGCACCAATGGTATGGTAGTTTCCATTTCCAAAAGCACGCTCAATTTCAAAATGACTGTTGTTTACCTCAGACCCTGTCAACCAGTTTAGTTCTACATTATTTCGACCAACTAACTCAGCTGTAAATGAGATAAACTCGACAGGAAGTGCCTCTCCGAATTTAATATACACCTTAGCCGTGTCTTTAGAACAAAGGGTCTCGATTACATATTGGAAAGAGTCCAGATCACCTTTTACAGGATCACTGATGTTATAATACACACCACCTAATACTGAATCGTAGGTTACCGTTGCACCTGATAAGGTTGGTCCGATTAACAATGGCCATTGCAGTGTAAATGGATCACCTGTTGGGTGATAATCGTTTGCAAGGATATCGATGAAGGTAGACGAAAGTCCGGCTACCACCTTCAGTTCGTCTGCTGTATCGTTTGTTGCTACTGGCTTGTCAGATCCAACTTGAATCAGATACGTAACTTCCTGACAGAAGCTATCGCCGTTAATACTACACACATTAATTTTCAGAGAATCTAACCCCATAAAACTAGCATTTGGTGTGTAGGTAGCCTCAAACAACTCAGACACCTCTGAAACCTCGCCATTGCCGTCCTTAGCAGTGTATTTGGTCAGCAACAGAGCACCAAACTCATCGTAAATGTTTATCGGTTTGTTGCAATCCGTTTTGATTTCCATTTTTTGGATCACCTTATTATCACTCGGATTCATTATCCAAACGTAAATCTTACCCGGTAGTGAATTCTTGCTGTTTAGCGCTGCGTCAATAGCAACTACATCGCCTACTGAAACGACTCCATTAAAGTACTGGTCGTTATCTTTTGTTCGTTCTTTTTCTTCCTTATTATCGTTTACAACAATGTATACAGATGTATAAGCGGAAATGTCCTTTTTGTCATCACATTTAAAATCACCGCCTTGTGAATTATCTGATGTGCTGCAGTCACCACCTGTATATCGCATCGTTAACTTCTTAGGTTTATCGAGCGCACAACCGCTCAATGAGTAACTGTCCGTTAGACTCAGGCTACCTTTTGTAGGATTCTGGTTGATCTCAACCGTCCAATTTCGAGGTGATGCCCCATCTGGAAGAATTTCACCCACATTCCAGGTTAATGGATCGTCTACACACGTTTGAAGGTTAATTTTCTTAGGAAGTTCTGGCCGACATATTACGCCTTCGAAGTAAACACCGTCTACCAAAAATTTATCTTTTGTATCACTAGCCCGTTGTATTCGTACAAATTGCACATTGGCTAAAAACTTAAACGACTTCGTTTCGGTCGATGGTTTTTTAGTTGATGTTGAAACATCCTGTGGTGTTGTAAAGTTTATTCCATCTTCACTACCTGCAATCGTTGCCTTGGCTAAATCGCCTCCATAACTTGCAATAACTACGTTTATGCTGTCACCAGGTGCCAACAAAGCATCCAATGCCAACGTAATGTATTCGTCGTTGTGCTCCAGCTTGGCAAACTGTCCATCTGGACTGCCAACACCTTTTTGCTTATCGTGTGCCGTAGCCTTAAGAATGCCGGACGAAGTAGATGATACCTTTACGGGTATGAACCCTTCCGGACAAAATGGGTTACAAACACTGTCTGCAACGTGGACAATAATGTCTACCTGATCGCAGACTTCATTTCCGTTATCCTGAAAACATACATCAAACGTAATAGTATCCGTTCCAGAGAAATTAATATCCGGGAAATACGTCATCGTTTTGGTACACTCTCCTGAGCTACCACAGACTACACCATCCAATGAGCTTGATTGAAGAACCAGGGTTCCAAATTGATCACCTGGCACTATCGGTGCACTACACGACGTATGAAATTGAACCAATTGTAAAGCCGTAGATCCAGTTGAATCCATGATATGGAAGTACGTATTTGACCCCCATGTCGAAATGGACTTGTCTAAGGTAATTACCTCATTTGCATTGACTGTCCATCGAAAATACGAGTTACTTGTATCGCTTGCAGACGAACTTCCGTTTGCAACGATCAAAACACGTTGTCCAGCAGGGGCAGTATATGTCGTTACGGATGACTTGCTTCCGTCCTGGCTGTTATCGGTCACATTAGTTGCTACATATTTGAACGTAAATCCTGTGGGTTTTCCAGCGTCACAACATCCCTGATCGCCACTTGACGTTACACCTTCCAACGTAACCTGTCCGTTGTTGGTTGATGCTGAAAAGGTCTTAGCCGTGACTGTAGTGCCAAACAAACTATCCAGGTTGATTTTGTCGTCAAGACAAAAGGATAGAGGTGTGTTCTTACAGGTATTTACTTCAATTTCAATTTCAAGATTCGGCTGACAAACTGCGCCTTCATATTCCAGGCCGTCTATCATAAGCTTCCCACTACACGCCGTATTATATTTTATTCGTACAAACTGAACATAATTATCAAACTGAACTGTTCGTGTATTGGTAAGGGGTTTTCTTTTTGAGGTCGAGATCGCTATAGGTGCACCAAAGTTCACACCATCAGCACTGCCTTCTACTGTCCCTTTTGCTAACGCTCCATCGTAACTAGCGATAACTAAATCCAGGTCATTTCCTGGTTCGATCCACATCGGCAAAGCCAATATCAAATAATCATTTCCATTATCCAATTTTGCAAAAGAACCATCTGGTTCTCCTACTGCATTTGCTGCATCGGTAACCGAATTGTTGGTCTGACCAACTGAAGTACCTGTCGTTGTTTTAATATCGTAATCTACAGGACAATCAACCACTGGAGAGCAGCTACTGTCTTTTATCGTAATAACGACATCAATAACTTCACAATATTCTACCCCATTAAAATCCATACACACGTTCATTTCGACCGTGTCTTTTCCTGAGTAATTGTACTCCGGAAAATAGGTAATGGTATTGGTACATTCACCTGAACTACCACAAACTACACCATCTAATGAACTGGACATTAAAATGAGGTTTCCGAATTGGTCTCCTGGAATGATTGGTGCACTACACGATGTATGAAATTGTACGAGTTGTAACACATTTGTTCCAGTTGAATCCATGATATGGAAGTACGTATTTGACGCCCATGAAGAAATGGCCTTATCTAATGTAATTAGCTCATTTGCATTTACTGTCCATCGGAAATACGAATTGCTTGTATCGCTTGCAGACGAACTACCGTTTGCAACGATCAAAACACGTTGCCCAGCAGGGGCAGTATATGTCGTTACGGATGACTTGCTTCCGTCCTGGCTGTTATCGGTCACATTCGATGCTACATATTTGAAGGTAAAACCGGTTGGTTTACCTGCATCACAACATCCCTGATCTGAACTTGAATTTGACGTCTGAAACACCGAATACCCATTGGTTGAAGACACTGGATCAGTTCCTACTGAAACATTGGAATTAAAAATACTGTCAAGATTGGCTAAATCATCAATACAAATAGTAATGGATGTGTTCTTACAGGTATTTAGTTCCAACTCAAGTTGAATGTCTGGTTTGCAGAATATGCCTTTATAACGTATTCCATCAATCAGCAATTTCGCCTTGGTATCGTCGTCCAACTTGATTCGAATAAACTGGGTGTTCGTCCAAAATCGGATTTCTTTTGTTTCTGTCGAAGGTTTCTTGGTCGAAGTAGAAATTGCTGTTGGTGGCCCAAAATTGATACCATCTTCACTTCCTTCTATCGTACCACTAGCTAGGTTATCATCGTAGCTGGCAATAACAACTTCCAATGTATCGCCTGCCTTTAATATCGTTTCTAAAGCAAGAGTAATGTACTCTCCTTTGTGCTCAAGCTTGGCGAAATCGCCATCAGGAGCACCAATGCCTTTGTCTTTGTCATGTGCCTTGGCCTTAAGAATCCCACTCGATGTAGATTCTACATAAGTCGGAACCATGTTCTCAGGACAAATGGCAGGGCAAAAACTATCGTCAGCTTCAACCTCTATGCTTACCAATAGATCTTCACAAACCTTATTACCGCTTACCATGTAACATACCTCTATGGAAATCGTATCGATTCCAATGAAATCAATTTCTGGGAAATACACAACGTTTGCAATACACTCTTCGTCACCGCCACACACAACACCATCAATGCTGCTAGACACCAATAATAACGTCCCAAATTGATCGCCAGGAATAATGGGTGCACTACACGACGTATGAAACTGTACCAGTTGCAACACATTTTTACCCGTCGAATCCAATATATGGAAATAGGTATTTGACTTCCAGGTTGATATCGAATTATCCATGGTGATCTCCTCACCCGCATTTACTTCCCATCGGAAAAAAGAACTACTGGTATCTGAAGCTGTTGAGCTTTCATTGGCTACAATTAGTACACGTTGACCTGCAGGTGCGGTATAAGTGGTTACGGATGATTTTCCACCTGTCTGGCTGTTGTTTGTAATATTGCTTGCCACGTATTTAAACGTAAACCCTGTAGGCTTACCGGCATCACAACATCCCTGATCGGAATTGCCCTGATCGTTTCCTAATACTGAGGTAATACCATGATTGGTAGTTTCTTCAATGGTCTTAATTGTAATGTCACCATTAAACAAGCTATCTAAATCAAATAGATCATTAATACAGAAATTGATCGATGTATTCTTACATGTCTTAATATCGGTTGTATCTGGACAATCACCTAAAGCAGAGAGCATAACATTAACGTCTGCCAATAGAAAACCTCCTGTGCCACCAGATATGTCAAGCCAACCTGAAGCACCAAAACCTGCCATGGTAATATTTGCATTCGTACCAAGCTGAAAGGCCTCCCCTCTACGCGTAATGGTCATTGTGCCATAATGGGTCGAAGTGATTGTTCCTGTTGTGATTGGAAAATATTCCCAATCTGTGGTATCTCCAATAGTGAAGCAAGTGCTTGTCTTTGGACTGTTGGTAGGTGGAGTTTTAGTTCTTCCTGAAAAGGTAATGTCAATATCGAACGTTCCGTTCAATCCAGGTGCTGAAATATCATCAGCAATGAAACGAACTGCATCGTCAGTTTCAATCCATTGGTAATTTGACGTATCCCCTTTAAGGTGGTGATGACTTCCGTTGCTGTCTTTAAAATAAACCACATACGCTTTATTAAAATTACAGCTTATTGCATTACTCACTATTCGCTCGCAAGGTGGTGGACCGGGTTTACAATCTTCGGCCAACATCACATTAATATCTCCAAGGCCAAATTCACCTGTTCCTCCTGACACATTAAACCAGGCTGATGCCCCATACCCTTTCATGGTAACGTTGGCATCTGTTCCGATTTGAAAAGATTCCCCTCTCCGTGTAATGGTCATGGTGCCATAATCCGTTGAAACAATGGTACCTGTGGTAGTTGGGAAATAAACCCAACCCGACGTATCACTGATTGTGAAGCACCCTCCTTCTTTGGGACTATTCGTTGGAGGAGTTGTGGTTCTTCCAGAAAACGTTAAATCCACATCAAACGTACCGTCTAAACCTGAAGCGGACAGTCCGGTTGCAATAAAGCGTACGTCTGTTCCAGTTTCAAGCCACTGATACTGAGTTGTGTCTCCTTTTAAATGATGGTGACTCCCATTTTTATCCATGAGATAAATCACATAGGCCTTGTTGAAGTTGCAACTGATTGCATTACTTACAACACGGGTACATGTTTGGGAAAATGAAAAACTAGAAAAACTTAGAACACCGAGAATTACGGCCAGTGTTTTAACACTGTTTTTGTAAAATTTATACATGCGACTACTATTTTTAAGAATGCCAGGCATCCTTTTGACTACGACATTATTGTGACAAGAAGCAATCCAAAGCCCTATTTGACACAACATACTAATTACCAGATAGTTATGTTTTGCGCAAAAATCCCAACCTTCCCAAAACTCCCAATTTGAGACAATTATTCCCATGTTTGCTATTGGAGACACAACCTGATAACTAATAATAACTAGCTAGATATAGTTACAAAAAAGGCCCCGGTAGTCTCCCCAGGGCCTTAAAGAAAACAGTAGTCAATGTTTGTTTTCCTATTTCTTAATCACTATTTTTTGAATAGCTGATTTGTATGCGCTTTCCGCTTTGATCAGATAAATTCCATTTGGATAATCCGACGTATTTATGGTCAAATCACCAGTGGAAGAAATCGTCAACCTTTCCAAAACCTGTCCAGTTAGATTGGTAATAATAACCTGTTGATTCCTGGCTGCTTCAAAACGAACATTCACTTCATCTTTCGCAGGATTCGGATAAACCACCATCGTTTCACGTCCAAATATTTGCACCATTCGTACTGGTGTATACTCATATTGTCCGTCGAAATCTACCTGTTTCACTCGATAATAAGCGACTCCTTCAGGTAAGTTATGATCCATTACTTCATACTGCTCAATTTGATTGGAGTTACCTGCACCAGTAATTGGACTACCTATGGTATGAAAACCAATTCCATCGAACGATCTTTCTACTTCAAAATGACTGTTATTGATCTCGGTAGCTGTTGACCAATCTAACTTAACGTCATTTTTACTGATCTTCACAGCTGTAAATTCCAACCAGGTTACGGGTACTGCTCCACATCCAAAGGAGTCAGTAATACTAGCAAATATATGAGGATATCGTTGATTTAAATATTCTGTCTTGATCCAATCAGCCGATGAAGCGGTACTAGATACTCGCAATTCATCTAATTTACCCTTTAGATAACGGTTATCTGAATACAGTCGTTTTCCAATAAATAAGTCGTGATTACCCTGCTTGATATTTCCAGAAGCACTTTTGGAATACTCCAACTTGCCATTTACATAAACTCGTTTCTGACCTGAGCCCAGATCGCCGTCGTATACATATTGTACATGAACCCATTTGTTGGTTGATAGTTCCCCATCATCGTGTCTGTAGTGTCCGGATCCAGTTGTTACCCGAGAATTTATTTTTACCGGATTCTTACCAGCATCAACACCAAACATATAGGCTTCTTTATTTACACCTGGCCCTTTAACAGCAAATGGAGCATCTTGCGAAGGACTTGGAGCAATGTTCACCCATGCGGACATAGTCAATTTTTTGCCTCCGATATCCAGGCTTGAACTATAAGGTACGCGTAGATAGTCGGAACTTCCATCAAGAGAAATGGCACCACCTACTCTACCAGAGGTCGTAGTTGCACCATAATTCGTTGCGTCGTTTCCATTCACCGTTGCATCATCATAATCTTCGAAATGGTAAACGGCCTTGTAATTCGAACTCCAGGTGCCTGTACTACTTGGGTCAGAAATCGGCCCGGTTAAAATACCGTGTTTCAAATAAAGAATGGTATTTGTATTCGGATGCAATGAATCTACGTTGACCCAAAGTTTCATATTACCTAATGTAGAATCATATCCTACAATCTCAAAAGGCAGCACATCTCCACCTGCATTGGTGAGTTGCACATCGTAGCCCAATGGACTATGAATTCCCTGATCGTGGCTATAGGTCCAATTTTCTCTGTACATCAAAGCATTATGTGTCAGGTCGAGGTATACTGGAAAGTTCGTTAGGATGTTGCTTCCTTTAACCTTCTTCTTATTAATGGTAATTTCCAATTTACCACAAAAGTTGTTTGAATTTAAAACCTTTATGTGCCCGAAATCATTGTCTATGTCTTCCTGACCAAACGAATTAAACTCCGATTTTTCACTGTTGTCAGTAGTCATTACTGAACCTAAAGGATAGTCGTCTTTGTCCGTTTGCATGATGTAGCAATTTTTCAAACCGTCGGGTAGGTTGTTCATGTCTGCCGTGTACAATCTGGTGAATGAGTAATATCCAT
>CAYZWM010000169.1:0-831 GCA_964482155.1 uncultured Chitinophagaceae bacterium
GAGAACGACTACGTCTCCGAGTAGAACGGTGAGTCCATCGCGAAGCACAACACCTTCACGAACACGAACAGCACCTACTCGCACTCGAACATCGAGTCCATCGAGAAGTAGTTCGCCGTCCAGAACAACAACGCCTACTCGAACCAGATCATCAAGTCCATCCAGAACGACAACACCAAGCCGAAGTTCGAGTCCATCTCGATCAAGAGGAAGATAAATTTAAGAACAGTTTAACATTAGAAATATAAATTATGAAAAAGTTGATTTTCTCAATTTTAATAGGCGGAATGTGCCAATATTCATTTGGGCAAAGCGATATAGATGCATTGCGATATTCACAAAGCGATATAGGTAATTCGGCCAGATCTATAGCAACCGGTGGGGCGTTTGGCGCTTTAGGAGCAGATATCACCAGTATTCAGATAAACCCAGCTGGTCTAGCCATGTTTCGGTCTAACAGCTTTTCAATAAGTGGCCAAATGGCAAATTCAAAGAGTAACGCATCATATCTTAACCAATCGAAAAAAGATTATGATTTTGGCCTGAGTGTTCCATCTATCGGACTCGTATTTTACAACGGCAGGTACGAAAATCGACAACCCGCAAAAAAAGGGTGGATAAACACCAACTTTGCCATGGCCATAAATCAAACCAACAACTTTAATGGCATTATTAATTATGGCGGAGTCAATGACAACAACTCGATGCTTGACTATTTTGCTGAACGTGCAAATGGGCTTACCGTTGAAGAGCTTTCAGCCTCTTCAGACGAACTTGAACTCGGATACAACGACCTCGAAACTATGGCGTGGGATGCCTATTTGATTGACA
>CAYZWM010000169.1:841-9378 GCA_964482155.1 uncultured Chitinophagaceae bacterium
TTGCTGCTTCAATTCACAACCTTGACCGCTCCTTAAGTCAAAAAAACGTTATTTCGACTCAAGGTGCTACCAACGATATAAGTTTAAGCTTGTCTTCCAACTACGAAAACAAATTTTACATTGGAGGTGGTTTAACCCTTACCACGGTACGATATAAAGAAGAAAACCGATTTACCGAGTTTGACGAAAGCACCAATTTGGACAACTGGGCATCTTGGTCGTTGGAACAGAACCTGTTAACCAAGGGAGTTGGCATAAGTGGTAACCTGGGTATTATCGTTCGCCCAAATCCAAATGTAAGAATTGGGGCCTCCTTGAAAACACCGACGATTTATAGTCTTAAAGATGAGTACTACGATGAGCTGAATGTTAATTTCGACGACGGTACGAGTGGCACTTATCAATCTTCAGATGGATATTACGACTATAAAGTTTTAAGCCCAATGCGGACTACGCTGAGTGCAGCATACTTATTTGGTAAGTTAGGTTTCCTGTCAACTGATATAGAGATAATGGATTATTCAATGATGCGTTTGAGACCAGCGATTAGTGCCTTTGAGGTTGCAAATGACTTGATTGGTCAGAAGTATGGAAAGGCGGTAAACGTGCGTTTAGGAGGCGAATATGTACTTAATGTAGTCCGACTAAGAGCAGGGTTTGCGCGTTACTCTAGTCCATTGTCAAATGCGAAAAACAACAACCTTGCTCGAACATATGTAACTGCTGGTATTGGTATTAAGGATAAAAAATGGGCGTTAGACCTTGCCCTTGTTCAACGGATGGGTAACCAATCAATCCAACCGTATACCCTTGATGCAGGTATTGTGCCGGTAGCTTCCAATAAGTCGACACGCAATTCGCTGGTATTATCACTTACGAGCAAATTTTAGTCTGGATAAAAACAGCACAAAAAAAAGCCTAATTCAAATTTGAATGAGGCTTTTTTTATTGTAAAAATCTTACTGTTTGATAAATCGTTGAGTAAATGCCTTGTTCTCACTTAGAACAGTGATCAAATAAATACCTTGCTTGAGTGCAGAGATGTCAAATCGGTTGGAACTTAATTGTTCCACTTGAATGCTCTCTCCAATCAGGTTGGTAATAACCACATTTTGGATTGCATTTACCGAACTAATCTCGATTTGGTCAGAGGCGGGATTAGGCATAATTTGAATTGATGTTTCATATACATCAGCTACACTTAGTGCATCACACCACAAATCTAAATGGTAAAGAGCGGTACTGTTTTCTGTAGGTTCATCAATTTTAAACACATATAAAGATACGCTTGCTCCTTTTGGACAGCACGAATCATATGGGTAAAAGTGACAGATCATATCGAATGACTCACCAGCGGTTACCGTAAAATCAGCAGAATCCGTTGTTTCAAGATAACATGAGTTTTTATCGCAAATAGCGGTCTGTATTTTACAGTTTGTCAGGTTGGTACGAAGCCATCGATAGGTTCCAGCTTTTGTAAACGTCACTTTGTTGTGCGTTTCTATGTCTGGATTTGTCTCAAAACCTCTTGCGGTATCAGCATTTGCAGGTTCCCACGTTATTTGAGAATAACCCATGCTTGACATGGCGAGAAGGGCAATTAAGGTGTACAAGTACTTCATCATTTACTTTTTTGGTTCGCAAGATGGAGTAAAAAAACAACATTTTCTTTCCCGTTTGGCATAAAAGGATCAAATCATGTCATTATTTTGACGTTTTAAGGTGTTATCTTTGTTTAAATGCGTGCTACTACACGTTAAACTTTAATTTGAGTTTAAGGAAAACATACTACAGAAACTTTCTTCTGAGAGCTGCCTGCTGTGCCGCCTTGGTGCTGAGTCATTATATTGGCTTCGGTCAGTTCATTATTGGCGAAGGTTTTAGTGCTCAGGTTTTGGTAGGTAACGTATTGGTTGGAGATGGTGTTCAAACCCGAAACATCAAACATACGGGTCATAACCGATCCATGGCGTTGTTCGAAAACGGCAATGCGGCCGATTTAGGTTTGGATAAGGGGATTATCCTTTCGACTGGAGCAGCGATTAACGCGAAAGGGCAAAATGACGACAATGGAAAAGATCGGGGAGTGAAATTCAATACCCCTGGAGATGCTACCCTTCGCAAACTTGTCAATAACAATACCATTGATGCGTCGGTGTTGGAATTTGAATTCAAGCCTCAAACCGAAGAGATTGAATTTACCTATATCTTCTCGTCCGAAGAATATCTCGAATTTATCGATCACGGTGTAAATGATGTCTTTGGATTTTTTATATCCGGCCCAGGTATAGTTGGCGAACAAAATGTTGCCAAAATTCCAGGAAGTAATGTCGCGGTTTCGATAGATAGCGTCAACAACTTTAGAAATTCAGCCTATTTTATTCATAACAATAGTCCTTCCTCAGTAAGCTTTAAAAACCTTCAACACGATGGACAAACAGTCGTGTTAAAAGCTAATTTGTCCTTACAGGCGTGTAAATGGTATAAGATAAAACTGGCCATAACGGATGTGGGTGACGCCGAGTACGATTCGTGGGTTTTTATTGGAAGCAAAAGTTTTAAGCATAAAACGGCCATTGGCAACGATACGTCGTTTTGTTCAGATGGTTTTGTTCAGACCCTAGACGCAGGCCATCCAGGTCGTAGTGTACTTTGGTCAAATGGAGAACGAACACAGAAAATACAGGTTAAAGGATATGGGACCTATTGGGTGGAAGTTTTTACTCAATGCGGAAGCTTTAAGGATGAGATAAATATTCTACCAGCCATACGACCAATATCCATCGGAAACGATACCATGGTATGTGGTAATGAAGTGAACCAAACCCTTGAAGTGTCGAATAGAGTATTTGACAAATACGTATGGTCCAATGGAGATACAACATCGAGCCTGACGGTGACTAAACCAGGGAAGTACTGGTTGGAAGTGACTCGAGATGGGTGCCTTGCCAGCGACACCATTCTAATTGAGGATATCCCTATTCCTGAATTTAGCCTTGGTAACGATACGTTGATTTGTGGTGAGGTTGATATAAACCTACGAGCAAATATTTCAGCGGATGATTTTACCTGGTTCGATGGAAGTAAGGTAGGTATCAAAAAGGTAACTCAACCTGGGGTCTACTGGCTTCGTGCAGATAAAGGAGTTTGCCATTTTATCGATACCATCGAAGTAACCAGTCGAGACGAATTTGAGGTGGATATTGGTCCTCCAAGTTTGTTCTATTGTGAGTCAAGAGACGTGCGATTAAGTACCCAAATTAACGATACCAATACCTTTTCAATACGTTGGAATACAGGTTCAGAAGTAGGTGCGATAATCGTGAATACATCCGGTTTTTACAGTGTGCTGGTTCGTGATAAATCCTGTGATTTTGAAGCTACAGACGGTTGCGATGTTACGTTTGTTTCCGAGGCTTTGGCCTATTTCGTTCCAAATGCGTTCAGTCCGAATGGTGATGGTTTAAATGAAACCATCTCGCCCTATTTTGGTTTGTCATATGTAGAAGACTATACCTTTATGATTTACAATCGTTGGGGGCAAAGAGTATTTGAGACACACCAATATGGTCAATCATGGGATGGAATGTGGAAAGGTAAATACGCGGCCCCAGGGGTATATATGTGGTATTCCAGCTTAAAAACGGAGTGCTTGCCAGACAATAAAAGGTACCAAAAAGGCACCATAACTATTATGCGATAACTTAGATGTCTAGATTGTTAGATGTCTAGATGTCTAGATGTTTAGATGTTTAGAATGTTAGATGTTTAGATGGTTAGATCTAACCTGGTTCAGCTTCGACAGCCTCTACTTCAGGAATCATTCTTTTTAACAGATTCTCAATACCTGCTTTTAACGTCATTGTACTGCTTGGACAACCACTACAAGACCCTTTCATTACGACAGATACAACACCTTCCTTGAAGCTTTTAAACGAAATGGCACCGCCATCCATTTCCACTGCAGGTTTTACGTGATCGTCAAGTAATTGTTTAATCTTTTTAACGACATCAGATTCTTCTTCTTCCGTTAAGACATCTTTTTGTTGGGTAACAATTTCCTTTTCGTCCTGAAGGTATTCAGATACAAATTTCTTAAGCGTTGGAATGATATCAAACCACTCGTAATCAACGGATTTCGTTACACTAACAAAGTTGTTCATGATGAAAACTCCTTTCACATAAGGAAATTCAAAAAGCGCAGATGCAAAAGGAGAATCCACAACCTTGTCTTTAGAACGAAAGTCAACACTGTCGTTTGCCAGGATCATTTTGTTCGAAACAAACTTCATTGATTCCGGGTTTGGAGTTGCCTCAGAGTATACCGTTACTATTTCGTCGATTGTCATATATGTATATAAAAATGGGTACAAAGGTAACCATCCAATTACAATTTAGTTTTAATCAGTGGTTTTTTTCGATTGATAATAATTTGATGTAAAGCTGCACCAGTAGCAATCTTCTTTTTTACAGCCATTCATAAATTCACGGTTTTTGATACGAGAATAAACGGATTTGACTTGAGATTTTATAACAGCCTCATATTCAGGCGTAATAACGAGGACTTGAGATAGAAACTCTCCCGGGCCAACCGGTTCAACAAAGTCCATTTTTCCGCTAATCATAGAATAGTCGCGAGTCGTATCGTGGTTAATCAACAACGAGTAAAACATTATTTGCCTCCAATAGCTCCCGCCAAATTGCTTTTCTAAAGAATCTTCAGGTGTCGCATTCTCTATTGGAGGTTTCATTTTTTTGAGACCATTTTTGGCATCGCCAGTTTTATAATCGACCACAGTTACTGTTTTTCCAGTAAATTCTATCTTGTCTAACTGCCCTTTTATGGGTACACCATCAACTTCAACACGGTCAATCATCACCTCTGTTTCCATCTTTTCGATAGATTCCCAATGTTCCTTTTTTGCCGTAAAGTATTCGGATAGAATATCACGACCTAAAACTAGGAAACCATTAAAATCCTTTTCATTAAAAACTGGCCGTTCCTTTTTTAAATAAAACTCATAGAGCTCCATTAATTTTTGGGATGTATAGTCTGGCGATTTGAGATTGAGCAGTTTGATAATTTGATCCAGGGCGTTATGCATGGCTATTCCAAAACTCATAAACACGTTTTTTGAGGATGGCACGCGAAGTATGTTTTGAAAATAGAACTTAGTCGGGCATTCGAGATAATTATTCAAATGGCTGACACTCAACTTGTAACTCTGCAAATACTCCTCTAAAAACGGGGGGTCGAGTAAATCTATTCGATCTAATTTAGGCTCAGCGAAAACCGAATTTAGGTGTTGTAGCGTTTTTGTCTGGTCAACGACGGGATTTAGAAAATGACAAGACTCTTTTCCTTCCAGTTCGTCTAATAAGGCACTTCGGGCAATCTCCTTTCCCGATTTGTCTTTGTCAAAGTACGTAAGATAAAGGCTGTCTTCAGCACGGGTCATGGCCACATAAAACAACCGTCTTATTTCCTCCAATACAACCTGATCCCGATCTTTAGAGAACAGTTGTTGAAGGCTAAAGGGTAACGACTTTTTTCTTCTTTTTTCCCAGGCAGAGGCAATACATTGGATGACAAAGACATGTTTGAATTCCAACCCTTTGCTGGCATGGGCAGTCAACAGGTTAACGCCCTTTTTGTCGTACACAATGTGTTCCTTTCCAATAGATAAGTGATGGTGTTTCATCAGATTTACCTTTTCTAAGAGTTGAGATAATCCAATGTCTTTTTCACTTTTTAATTCGTTCTCTGTAAAATTTAAAAACGTGATAATGCTTTCCAGTTCAAACGCAAATTGGCTCGATTGTAGGGCAAGCTTTGATACGTTTAAGGTATGAATTACATAAGACACCAATTGGTAAAGACTTTCATTTGCGGCAAGGGCAATGATTTCTTCTACGGTTTTGCCGGTGGAAATAATGCGCTCTTTTTCGTCCAGTGAGATGCCTAATTCAATGAGCGATATATTCTCTAACTCTGCAAGGAAACTCCGCCAGTTTTTATATACCGATCGATTTTTATTTAAAAAATACGACAGCCGGGCAAGCGTTAACGGCTTAATTCGAAACTGCGAAAAATGGAGCAGTTCAAAAAGCTCGAATTCAGCAGAAAAAGGAAAGTGAATTTCCTTGTTGACGTACGTTAGAATGGTTAATATTTTTTGCACGGAGGCAGATGCCAACACATCATCCGATCGTTTTAAGAATACCGGAATTTGCTCGTTTTTAAGCAGTTCGGCAATAACGTGTCCGTACGCATGTTTGATATAAATAATTGCAAAATCTTCCGGTTGGGCTCCGTCCGAAATCTTCTGTTTGATTTCTTCTACAATCCAGAATGCCTGAATGTATTCGTTGTCGAGCTTTACCACATTAACCTTCGACCCTGAAGCATAAGGGTCCTTGTGCGAGGTGAGTGTTTTATCCAGTAAATCCGTCAGGTTAATCAGACGTTCTTCGTTTAGGTCAATAATCGATTTCGCCGCTGCGAGAATAGGTTGGGTAGATCGGTAATTCGTTTTTAACAAGACCGATTTCAGATGTTTCCCGTAGGTGTCAACAAAATCCACAACATTTTTTATTTCCGCGCCTTGAAATCGATAAATGCTTTGGTCGTCATCTCCGACAACAAAAACATTGGGTTTTTCCCAATAATTGAGAAGCAGCGTGAGCAGAGCATTCTGAGACCCACTGGTGTCTTGATATTCGTCAACAAGTAAATAATGGAAGTTTTCCTGGTAGTTTGATAAGGCTGAGGATTTGGTTTCGAACAGACGTATGACCCAAAGAATCATATCCGAAAAATCATATTTATTGTTTGTAGACATCTTGGCCTGATACAGGTCAAAAATGGCCGATGCAGCAACTAGATCATCCAGTTTTTTTTCAATCTCTTCGAGTTTGCGAATGTTCAGATCTCCTGCACTGAATTCCTTGTATTTCCGTTTATAACGGAATTCGTCACCGTCTCTCATTTCTTGCTTCCGGTGCCCGACCAAAGACTCGATCTCTTTCGATGAAACGTTTTCTTTTTTCATCCAGTCAAAAAGCTGTGACAAGGCTCCAACGAGATATCCCACATTGCCTTTCATCTTTTTAAGCGGATGTTCATCCCTTAAATCTAAAGCGATTTCGGTCAAATATTCTATTCGCTCTAAATCCGAAATAGGATCAAGACTCTTGTAATCGAAGTGTTCCTGATTTTCTTGAATCACACGGTTGCAAAACCCGTGAAAAGTGTGAATGGAAACTTTATGCGCTTCGTTTCCGATCATGCTAACCAGGCGTTTTCGCATGGCAATTGTACCGGCCTCGGTATACGTCAGGCAAAGTATATTTTGAGCACCGCTATCTGTGTTTTCAAGTATGTAAGCAATCCGAGATGCTAATATTTGAGTTTTCCCAGTTCCGGGTCCTGCGACTACCATAACTGGCCCTTCTATTTCCTCAACTGCTTCCTTCTGTTGCTTGTTTAGTTTGTTCAAAACGTCCATCTAAAACCTTAATTGGCAAAAGTACAACTTGGGTAACGAAGTTATTTTCCAAAATATCAAGAAAACTAATGCCACAGTAGTGTCAGGTTTTTTATGTAAGTCGTTGTGTTGTAGTTCATTGTGGATTTAGCAAAAAAATATTTGTCGAAAACTGGGAACCATTACCACTTCTTTGTGTCGGTTATTTACAGGATTCCCTATTTTTGGAGCCTAAATTTTTGTTACACATTAGTTAATATTATATGAAAATCACTTTTACTAATTTTAAAAAATCGGTCTATCGAGCTTCAGGTAGGTTGATTATGCTGTTGGCTACAGTTTTAATCGGAAGCAGCGCATATGCACAAACGTATTGTAGTGCAAACCATTATTTTGGGTGTGGTTACAACGGCACCGCTTATCGTTACAGTGCCATTGAGGAAGTTACATTTACTTCAGGTACGAATGTACTTTTCAGCAAGTCTGCTGATGGTTGTAATGACAAGTCGTCGACTTCCAGGAACACAGATCATTGGAATGTAATCAACTCAACATCTAATGCGATTGCGCTTTCTTATGGACAAGATTTCAGTATTCACATTAATGCTCAGAACTATTGTTGCTACAATTATTCTAAAGTAGGAATTTGGATTGACCTCAACAGAGATGGCGATTTTTCTGATGCAGGAGAGTATCTTGGTCAAAATCAAATCCCAGCTGCACAAGACAGAACGCTTAGCGGGACGTTACCAGCAACAAAGGAATTAAAGTTTACGGTTCCATGTGGAGCTAAGGGGTCAGGTACTTCTCGAATTCGAATTCGATCGTACGCACCTTATGTAAATGGAAATTCAGGTATCTCATGTTATCAAGGTACAAATTACACGTACTACGGTGAAACCGAAGATTACGTAATCAATTTATCGAACCCAACCACGTTATCGGCTGGTTTCTTTATGCCTGATACAATGTATACGAAGACTCGTATCACAATGATTAACTTAAACCAGGAAGGTTACAAGTATCACGGTTGGGACATTGGAGACGATG
>CAYZWM010000170.1:0-9350 GCA_964482155.1 uncultured Chitinophagaceae bacterium
TCCAATCATTACTCTGGCGAACCAATAACCGCGTTTCCAATATTTTTTTCCCTTTTGACGTATCACTCTTATCGTTCCAATAGTAAAACGTCTTGACTAAAGACGTTCCATTGGGGAATAAGGGTAAGCCTCCATCGACCTGAACCAATTCCTCTCCAGTGGGAAGTTTTATCAATCGTTGTTTTTCGGCATAATCAGAAAAAAGTTCAGACGATAATTCGTAAAATGTGTATTCATCTGCGGGTATCAAGTCAGGTAGTTTGCCGACAAATATTCCCGTGTTTGAGAGCGTTGTTGGAAAAGGCTCCACCGGTTGAAACACTTCATCGTTTTCACACGCCTGAATCGAAAACACCAGAATGAGGATCAAAATCAGGATATATTTCGATCTGTTCTCTTTAAACTTCATGTGGTCATATCCATTTTCTTAAAATTCACAGTACAAAGCTAAGGCTGCAAAACCTGTTTTTTGTATTAATAATAAGGTGATAATGGTTGTTATTAAGGTTTCTGGGTGATTAATACGTGTGGGAAGACTGAAACCGAGGGTGTATTCCATACCGTTATGTGGCGTATCGAATTGGATTAATTACGGCCTTCGGCCTGCGAATTAGAACCATTTGTGGTGTTGGATCGAACAAAATCCGAACGGTTAGTTGCCGGACAAGTTTGCCGGGTAATTCGAATTTTATTGGTTCATCGGTCGAACTCTAAAAGACCCATATTAGGATTTACAGGGGTTACTTTATGTCGGCCAAAAGAGACTTATATAGAGTAAAAGGGTAAGAGCTAAGTTTTAATGTATGGGTAACTCAGTAAATCAACCAGTGTCAGAATAAAGACCGTCTCTGTGTTCAAGTCAGTTAAAAAACAAATCTCATCACATACGATCCAAACCTCAACACATAACTAACTATTTATTAGCTAGTTAGTTGTGACTATTGTATACGATTAATCGATAAAGTAGTTTTGGAGTACAAACTATTATGGGAATTTTTCCTATAAATCAAAACTTAACAATTTACAAAATGAAAACACGATTTTTAACTCTTGCAGTTATTTTAGCGCTTTTTACGCCTGCCTTCTCACAAATTAAAATGGAGGTTAGTGGCGACGTAGTGGTTGGCCCACATTATGGATCGTCCCCAATCAGAACATTTGATGTAAGAGGACATGCCTTTGTTAGCCACGTCCCCAAAGTCCAAACTCCCAACATCGCCTATTCCGGAGTCTATTTTGAGGTTTATCCAAACACTACTTTAGGCATTAATTATGAGGATCCCTGTTTCAAACCTCAATGGAACAATGCTTATCGCATCGGTACCCCAACTCAACAATTATGGGCCCTACATTCAAAGTATATTTACCTGGATGGTGTGCTTATTACCTCGGATGCTCGTTACAAAACGAATTTCCAATCGGTCGAAAATTCATTGAGCCGTTTATTGAGACTTACGCCTTATCGATATGATTATAAATTTAAGCCAGACAGTATGGTTTCAGACAACATCAATATTCGAGCCGAGGCCGCTGCTAAAAACCATATCGGTTTTAAAGCTCAGGATATGTTGGTCGATTTCCCAGATCTAGTAAAACTAGATGAAACCATAGACAAGTATTCTGTCAACTACATTGGTTTAATTCCTGAATTAGTTTCGGCCTTGCAAGAACAAAACCAACTTATTGAAGAATTGGAACTTGAGCTCGATGAAATGAGAAACAACTGTTGTCAAAATTCACCTACAGGCATGGGCAGTAGAAATGAATCGGCATCAAACAATTTTGGCGTAAATACAGAATCATCCGTTCTTCACCAGAATGCTCCAAACCCGTTCACAAAAGAGACTACTATCCGTTATTACATACCAGAAACCGTTAGCAGTGCCAGTGTATATTTATATGACATGAATGGCAAACAAATTGATAAATTTTTGATTGCGGAACGTGGGAATGGGCAATTGACTATTTCAAAAAAGCAGCTTTCAGCTGGAATGTACCACTATGCATTAATTGTTGATGGTGCTGAAATTGCCACGAAAAAGATGATTTTAACGGATTAGATTAATTAGTAACATGAAAAATTTGTTAATGACTCTTGTTTTAGTATCTGGAGTTCTATTTGCATGTAACGATGAGAAACCTAAAGCGACTGCTAATATTAATCACATTCTAGGCACCTGGGTTAGTGTGGACTCTGCATTGACAAAAGTGAATGGTGAGTGGGAGTATACGCAGGATACGTTGATAATGAGTAAAGACACCCTCAACGAATTTGGGAAATCAATTTCTCCATATGCACATAGCTTTGGTCTGAAGGGGGCGTATTATGAGCTAATATATAATGATCCAGCAATACTTCAAATGAAATATGCTGGCCCTCATTGGGATCCTATTTGGTTATTTGATACTGTGTTTACACATAATCTGATTTTCAATCTGAATAAGGATACAATTACCATTGGTGATTTTAGAGATACCTACCCTACAAGTAAATTTAACAGATTCTTTAAAACGAATTAAATTAAAATTTATGAAAAAGTATATAACACTAATCATATTTGTGGCTCTTGGTTCATCACTATATGCCCAATCAAGCTTGAATATAAGGCCATTGAGTTCAACTCATCCTAAATTACAAGCCCTAACATATGATATCCCATTGATTGAAATGGAATCATTCAACGTGGAGGAGTACAAATTGTCTGTTAAAGACAATCGTGTTCAAAGATTTGCAAAGCCATTTGACGTACATATTGACTTACGGAGTTCTGGTATACCAGAAACCATAGAAACAGGTACAATATATCGTTTGAAAATTAAATCAAAAGATGCATTGTCTTTAAATTTGATTTTTAATACCTTTCATTTGGATCCTGGCTCTTTGCTTCATATGTACGACAATAACAAATTAGCAATTATCGGAGCATTTAGTTTTAACAATAATCCCCATGATAGTTTGCCAATATTTGCTTGTCAGCCAATTTCGGGTGATGAAATCACCATTGAGCTTTATGAACCATTTGGTAATAATTCCATTTGTATCCTTGGTAAGGTAAACCATGGGTTTATTAGCTTTTCGACAGGAGGAAACTTTGGCGGCTCCTGCACGTCTCAAGTTGATGTTATTTGCGATGAGGGCAATGACTGGAGAGAAGAGATTAATTCGGTTTGTTTGCTCATCGTTAATGGTGTTGATCATTGTACCGCCTCATTGGTAAACAATACCGAAGAGGATGGGAGACCATTGCTTCTAACTGCCGATCATTGCTATGATTTTGGAAGTGCTGAATCAAATAATAGTGCTGCAGCGGGTACTATCTTCCTTTTTAACTTTGATAGCCCAGATTGCAATGGTTCAAACGGTAATAATACGAATACCGTATCCGGGGCAGTCATAAGGTCAAATTTTTTAACCACTGACTTTCTTCTTCTTGAGGCTAATTCAAATGTTCCAACGGATTTTTACCCATACTATGCTGGTTGGGATAGGCAGTTAACCCCACCATCTGGAGGTGTCGGTATTCATCATCCCTCAGCAGATGTTAAGAAAATATCTACACATGCTCAAACACCGGCTATGAGTGTCTGTGTGGGAGGTGCTCCGTTTTGGCTTATTAATACTTGGCTTACCACACCGAATGGAACGTCGCGTCCAGAGCCAGGTTCTTCTGGAAGTCCTCTTTACACGTCAAATCAGAGGCTTATTGGTCAATTACTGGGTCCTGGAGCTTGTGCTTTAACTTCTTGTACCAATTCCGCAGGTGATCCGGTTACAACATCGTTTTTTAGTAGTTACGGAAAACTTGATGCTTCTTGGACGGGAGGCGGTACCACGTCATCTCGGTTAAGCGATTGGCTTGACCCTGTCGGTACGGCACCAACGGAGTTTTTCGGCTTGCGATACATCCGATTTTACACCATTAATCACGATGCCTGGTTTACCGGTGACGTGGTTAAATTTCTAAATGTAAATGCATTACCTGGACACGATATAGTGGTAACTGAACTTCAAGACCGTTTTGAAGTTGAAGGGACTTTAGACCTACCCAATGGGGTAACGTTTCAGGTGTTTTAAGAAAACAAATATTTCATACCAAAGCCTCGACTTTTAGTCGGGGCTTTTTTTTAGATATTGCCAAACAACGTGTGAAGACTTGGATTAATCGCCCTGATATCACCGTGTGACGCACATAATACCCCTAGAAAATTGGTCCTTAAGCCTGCTTTCATTTCCCTTTTGAAACCAAGGATACAGAACAACTTAAGCCAAGAAATGGGGTCTTCTGTTGTTGTTTATCAAGAAGTTGCTTACCAGGTACCCGCAGGAGAAAATAAGAAGTCCGTCAGATTATCAATGTCATATAAAGACTGATACCCTTTCGTTTTTTTCTCACAGAATGGTTGCAAAAGTTTCAACATAGTATCATAGCTCTCTATAGTTAGAGCACAATAAAAAGTTTTGTTATCATTACTAAGTATTCCTTCATCTGTTTTAAATAGTCCAAGAATTAAATTACAATTACGGCTTTCTATAAAATCAACTTTTGATAGGTCTAGTTTCTGTTTTCTATTTACAATTGTATCCTTAATTAAATCTCTAAATTTAATAGCTTGATGTTTATCAAAGTCGTATAATCTAACAATGTTTTCTCCAAATCCATTTATGTTTTCAATGTAGTCTAGTGTCATTCAGTACGTTTAAGCAACGATTCAAGTATGTGGCGTTTTAATGCCATTTTTTTCTTGTTATGTGTTGTATTCATTACAACTCATATTTTTCATTGAAATCCTTCATTGATCGATTGAGTATTAATTCTCGTTCTTTCATTATTTTCAATTTCTCAAAAACACTGTCGAATGTCTCCTCATTTTGCCATGCATCCCGGCTCTGTTGTAGGATCTCAAACCAATTGGCACAATTGTCGAATACATCTTGCTCAGCGACATAATATGCTTCGGTATTACTCTTATAATTTATGTCTTCATCAATCTCATTGACCATTTCTAATTTTGACCTTGCTTCCGCATTACTTTCCTTTGCTAGTGCCAACAAATTAGAGATCTTTTCAAAATCAATAGTACAATTTGGGTTTAATGTTAATTCCGATACAATCTCGGTAGTAGCATCAAAAAACTCTTGTCGTAGTGCCCGATTAGTCTCGATTATTTCCGAAATGGTTTCTCTGAATTGTATAGCTTGTTCTCGATTAACTGTTGGACCACAGGAGTTAAGAATAATTGAAAGTACGAGCACCTTTAATATTGTTTGCATAATTAATTTTTTGTGACATCGATCATTCATTCGAAATCATTTCTTTTGAATCAATCTTTAATTTCACAAAATTATTATTAAAGTCTATAAATTCATATCGATTGTACTCATAGTTTCTTCATTGACTGAAGCTTTCGATGCGGTTGGTTTTTTTAGTAAATTGTCCTAATGAAATATTGGCTGGGTTTGTTCGGTACGTTCCTTTTAAGTTGGACCAACGCATTAAATATAGCTTGTGTTGGGCTTTTTTTCTTAGCTAAATAAAGCTAGTAGGTGGCTACAAACGCCACTATGAGCAGGGTTAAAGCCACGCTAATCCACCCCAAAACGAGGAACAATCGGTTCAATTTCTTCCCTTTATGTTGACTCGGTTTCTGTTTAATGGCCTTTCTTGACTTGTTGAAATAAATCATTGCCAAGACAAAGAAGGCGATTGCCGAGAGCACAAACAAGGTTGGGAAAACATGTACGAGAGCAAGCGCCACTGACCCTGTTCCAGCAGCCGCATAGACAAGACCCCGTTTCGTGAATGGATGCAGCGTTTTCGCTGTATCGGACTGAGTTTGGTGTGAACTGTCAATAGCCGTAATTAAATCCTCCGATCTTAAGATTTTCGGATACATCGTTAGTGGTGATGAAGCATGATCCAATCTTATTTTAAAGATGCTTTCGTAAGTGCTTTGAGCAGCACTATCTGTCTCAATACGTTTTAACGTTATTATCCGCTCCTTGTAGCCAAATGACCCGAAAGCCGCAGACGTTTTCTTTTTTCTATGCTTCATTAAATGGTTAATCGCACTGCCTTTGTATCGAACAGATTGCTTGTATCCATTACGCTTCACAACCGAACAGGAATAAAGACCTGAAATTAGAATGGCCACAAAGACATATGTAAAAAGGTTTTTCATGTCTATTTCGCTTTGATGTTTCTGTTGCCTTTCGACATTTGTTACGGTTTAAAGTTAAGGAAATATGTTACGAACAAATGTTAAACATCTAGAGCAAGCCAAATCTGTTTAAATTTTACATGATCTTTGAAGGATCTTTGTTGGCATTTTATTCTACGAAACGTAGTCACCTGGACTATACACACGTAGAGGTTAACCAACGAAAACATAATTCCAAGTCCTTTTATTTCTCCTATTTCGAAACCAGTTTATTCACTTCTTCCATAGACAAGCCTGTAAACTCCACTCTGGCTTGGAAAATGCTAAACTTGAACACGATCACACCATTTGTAACCACTCTGTAAGGCTTTTCACTTACATTAAATAAAGGCACCAGGAGACCCCAATAATAATTAGTTAATATGCCCTTTAGCTAACTCTTTGTTTGAGCCGTTCATTCATCAAGGTTTTCGGTGAAAGAATTTACAGCTTTAAGGTTACTAATAAACTCCTTGGACAAAAAAAACCTGTCGCAATCAATGAGATAATTAGCGACGTATGCTACAAATTGATCGTCTTTAAATTCATAGGTGTTCGTTTCAATGTTCTAATCGGTGTCAATTATCCGATTCGGTACAAAAGAGGTTAACATCCGCTAAGCGCTTCCTAAACCGTAGATATATAACAATCACATTTAATTAGAAGTAAAACGATACTCTATCCCAATTCTGATGCTAGTAGCAACGATGTTTTTTGTAAATTCAATATCTTCATCCTTAAAACCAGCCATATTTGCCATGCATTCACTTTCATCTAAAAACCGTCCAACAGGTTTGAACCAGCCGACGGTATACACAATAGGAATTGACCAATTGGAAAATTGAAATCTTAATCCTGCTCCAGGCGAAAGCGAGAACGCCTGTGACGTAACACAGTTAATAGGTGAGGTGGGATGTCTTAAATGTACGGTCGCAAAATTTCCACGATAATATTCAGCAGACAATGTAAGAATTGGTTTCAACCGTTCGTTACCAAATAAGTCCTGCCTCATGGTCGCTCCAAAATGGAAGTTTGGAGCTTCGCCGGAAAACTCAATGAGTCCCAGTGACAGTTTTAAATTAAGCTTGTCCTTTAAGTCAAGACCAATATATCCTTGAACAGAATGTGCTCTTCCAATTTTGTTTGGTAAGAAATAGGAGTAATCGTAACCGATTATCTGAGTCCATGCTAAGGTATTGGACAACATAAGACTAATTATTAAAGCACATCCTCTAATCATTATTTTTCTTTTTGGGCTAAAGAAACCTGCATTTGGAAACCACCATAAATTAGTTAGATAGAACAAGTTGGAATGTTGGTTCACAATTTGGTAGGATGGTTAACTCAGCAAATGTAATTGTATAATTCTGCTTAAGGTGTAGCCCTTTTATCCTTCTTTGGGTCGTATTATATACTTTCTTTATGTCATGTAACCTGTATGTGACGGAAATACAGGTTACCTTTTTTAGAAGTCCGATATTATTAGCTGCTTTACTTCGAAACCAGTTTTTCTACTTCTTCCATAGACAAGCCTGTAAACTCCACTATCTTACCAACCTGGATTAGGCGATCTGTGATGTATGAATCAATCCCTCCCTCCTGTCGCTTAGGATCATGAGGATGATCAAGCCAAACTCACAAAATACATGTGCACCTCACCTTTGCCTTTAGCCAGTACTTTACCGCGATGTTCAAACGAGAATAAGACGTCCTCTTTGATCAACTCATAGGCGGTTTGGGAAATATTAACCTTGTCCACTTCTCCTGAACTTTCCATTCTCGAGGCCGTGTTTACGGTATCACCCCAAATGTCGTATTGAAATTTCTTTACGCCTACAATTCCCGCTACTACGGGCCCCGTGTGAATACCAACCCGCATTTCAAAAGCGGGTAAGCCTTTGGCATCCATATCCACTTTCCGTTTAGATATAAACGCTTGCATTTCGAGTGCGGCTAGAACGGTTTTCTTAACTGAATCATCTGAAGGAACAGGTAAACCACCAGCCGCCATGTAAGCATCTCCAATCGTCTTGATTTTCTCTACACCATATTTGCCCATAATGCCGTCAAAAGCTTCAAAGCAGGCGTTTATTTCTGCGACCAAATCTTGTGCGCTAAGCTTAGCCGAGGTTTCTGTAAAGCCTTTAAAATCGGTGAACAGAATACTGACCATGTCAAAATCTCGCGCCTCGGCTTTGCCATGGATCTTTAACTCTTCGGCTATATCTGCTGGGAGAATGTTGAGCAGTAGATTATTAGAACGATCCTTTTCCTTTTCTACAATGGCTTTGGATTTACGCACATAGCGCAAACGGCTGTACAAACCTCCTGCTAGAATCAAAACTAAAGCTCCAACGCTAAAAGCAATATTCCTCGTCTTTTCACCTTGGCGTATTTCTTCCTGGTGGGCTTCTTCTAGCAAACGGTCTGTTTCTACCTGTACCAAGCTATCCGCCAAAAGTTGTTTGGCAAACTCCATCTGCTGGAGCTTTTTAGCGGTTTCTTCTGCGTTTAGGCTATCTTCTAACACCAGCATTTGCTCGTGGTAGGCAAGCGCTTTGTTGCCGTTTCCAAGAGCCTTGTACCCATCGTACAAACACTCGCAAGCATCTTTTTGCAATGCTACGAGCCCAATCTCTTCACCTAAGGTAAGCGCCTTTTCGCATTGGTCAATGGCTGCCTTGTTTTTACCTTGTTTCTGATACGTAAACCCAATGTCATTCAGCGACGAAGCAATTCCACTTTTTTCCCCGATCTCCTCTCGGATCTTTAAACTTCTTTGGTAGTAATTCAGCGCTTGGTGGTAGTCTTTTTTATCTCCGTAAATAACCCCAATATTATTCAATGCCAGAGCAATTCCATTTTTGTTCCCGATCTCCTCTTGTATCTTCAAACTCCGTTGGAAGTAATTCAGCCCTTGAATGTAGTCGCCTTGCTCTCTAAAAATATTCCCAATATTATTCAGCGACATAGCAATCCCTTTTTTATTCCCGATCTCTTCTAGGATCTTTAAACTTCTTTGGTGGTAATTCAGCGCTTGGGAGTAATCACCTTGGTCTATATAAATATTCCCAATATTATTAAGTGACATAGCAATCCCTTTTTTATTCCCGATCTCTTCTTGTATCTTTAAACTTCTTTGGTGATAATTC
>CAYZWM010000171.1:0-3354 GCA_964482155.1 uncultured Chitinophagaceae bacterium
GCGGGAGCTGGTTTTATGAGCACCATGCCTATCGCAATGAAGTCAATGTGGGGACACACGCGGCCAAGGTGTTTATCAACCCCAATGAGGCTTATTCTACGTTGGGATTTAGGTACGTCATTCGTGTAGTTCCTGTTCTGGAGTTAAGCGAAAATTAGGATTTACCTCTTTCCCATTGGGCAAATTTGTCCAATTCACCTTTTATATTTTTGATCACAAAGCCAATAACGGTTGCGTCGTCTATAAAGCCTACACCAACCATAAAATCGGGTAATACATCAAAGGGGTTTACGAAATAGATGATGGCTGCAACAGCCATTACCAGTGTTTTTACAGCAATGTCTTTATAGTGCCCCAGTGCATAGGAACGTGTCATTCGTATGAGGCTTTGCAAGTCGTCCCAAAAGCCACTTAGGGCGTTTTTGTGATTTTTCGATTTAACCAGACCCTTGTCAAGTAGGTTTTTGAGTTTCTTGCCGTCGGTAAGAATCTCCTTTGCCTTTTTTCTGGCTTTGTCAAACCCCCTGGGTTGATTGTAATCCGACATAATTGGTTTCAACGTCTATTCATCCCACTCCACTTTTTTGGTGTCGTCTGTGGGTGTTTTTTCTCGCTTAATTTCCCTTTTTAGCTCCTGGAAGAACTCTTTGCGTTCCTTTTTTATTTCTTTCTTAATGGTTTCCTTAACCGCTTTACGATCGTATTTAATTTTGAGATCATTGGGCGGGCCGACCATCAAAATATAGGCACTTAAACCACCACCCTTATCATCTTCGAGCTGTCGTTCTTTTTTACGTTTTATCCAACCCGATTTTTTGGCCAGCAATTCGGTTATACGAATCTTAAGCCTGTAATTCATAAAATTGTCGAAGCTGTGTGTACCTCCAATGTCCAGATTCATGGCATTATTTTTTATGGCCATGGTTGGAATATCGATCTCCCTATCTTGAATTTCAATGATGTTGTGCAGCTCTTCAAATCGGATGTCTTGAAGGTCGTCTAACTCCACAAAGGATGACAACGCTTCCATAGGCTGATAGTTTTTAAGTCTTCCATTCGAAATGTTGAGGTCGGCAAGACATTTTACCTCGTCTTCAATCACGTCGAAGTATCGGTCAAACTTCATTTTTAAATCGATGGTGGTGGTTAGTGTACCGTTCAAATTATCTGAGGTAAACTCGGTTTGGCTAAAATTATCAAAGTCGTCCAACAGGTGTCCGATTTGTACATTTTCGGAGTACGAATTTGTGTTTAGATAAAACGTATCCTGGGTTTCTATTAATTCACCATCCAGTTGGTTACTGCCATGCCACGCATCAAAAGCCAGGTTATTAAACACCATTTTAGATCGTGTCCAGTTCAATTTTCCGGTCACGTTTTTGGCCGAGACCATTCCCCAGTCAAAGGTGTCGAGGCTCAAGGTAACCAGGGCATCAAAACCAAAGTCGATGGAGACTTTTTCTGGTTCCTCGGATGGTGGTTTTTGTTCCTCTCCCTGATTGAAATTGAGGTTGACATACTTGCTTTTTAGATCGCCTTCAATTTCTAATCGTTGATCCTTAAAGAGGTAGCCTTGCCAATTATTTACTATGCCTTTAAACGAGACATCGTTTTTCCAAAGCTCCCCATCCAGTTCAAGTCGAGTAAGGGCATTGCCTTTTACCCGGGTTTTTGCAGTAAGGTCTTTTATATATACGGCCTTTTCTTCCCGATAGTTCACATCTTTCAACTCAATATCACCATCCATAGTTGAATGGGCAAAGTCTGACGTATTACGTGTATGGTCATAGGGAATTCCACCCTGGAGATTGAATAAAAATCGGCCAAATAAATCCTGATCCGGTGAGGCAATAACCAATCCGGCGATATCACTTAAATCAATCAATCCTTTTAGACTAAAGTCAATGTCTGGGTGATTTACATCCAGGATAGTTAAACGGCCTTTTATGCTGGATTTTTGAAGTTGAACCTCTTCAATGTCGACGTTTAAGTCCAGTTTGGTTGTCTGATCGGACTTCAAATTATTTAGGCTGCCTGTCAGGTTGATTTTTTTAATAGAGAGGTCTTTCTCCTTCCAATCGATGGAGGCATCTTTAAACGCAAAAGCCATATCTATTTTGGGCCAGGAGTTCTCCTTAAAACTTCCGACAATTTCTCCGGTTACGTCAATTTGTCCATTGCTCTGCAGTTGTCGTAAACGATAACTGATGTCGTTTGGCATAACCGACAATACCGATTGTATGTCAATGTTGTTTCCAGTGAATTGCAGATCGAGGTTGGGTTCATTTCCGGTAAGCAGTATGTCGCCTTCAACATTGAGTAATAAATCATCAATACCAATGATTCCTTTTTCAACGTGGTAGGATTCAATTTTTTGATTGACATCTAACACCAGATCCATTTGGCAGCGTTTTCCAACAATATAGTCCTTGCCATTTAACATGAGGTGGTCGAACAGGGCGTCACCGTTTGTTTTTAGGGTATATCGTTCTTCATCGAATTTGCCTGAAAATTCGAGATTTTTAGTCTCGAAGTTGAAGCTTTGGTCCTCTTTTTCGTCGAGGTACACACATTGAAAATTGGTTAGATGGACTTTTTTTAAATCCAGATGGATGGCGTTATCAGAAGAATCGTCATCGGGTTTAAAGAGCTCAAAATTGGTATGGCCATCTTTTCCGACAAACAATCGGGCAGCACCGCCATCAATTTCTATTCGTTCGATTTCGTTTTTGCCTGTAAAAAAGGTAATTGGGTTAAAGATTACGACAATTTTTTTGGCTTGTAACAGGTATTTTTCATAGTGTACGGAAGACTCATTGATGCGTACATTGGTGAGTTCGATGCCTAATTGAGGAAAAGTTTGGAGGCCATTAAGTTGAATGGAGTACACTTTTGCCTGTACATTGAGCTGTTGGTTGAGTTGGTCAATGAGTACGTTGCGTAGAAGTTTGCCACCGAAATAATAGGCAGAGAGCAGTATTGGCGCGGTGTAGAGCATCCACCAGAGAAATTTATGCGTAAATTTTATTACTTTTTTCACGTCAATAGAGTAACAGACAAAGATGGGCAAAGCGTATGTCCCTTTACTTAAAACGAATAAACAGGTGGGCATTGTGTGTCCAAAAAAACTACCAATATTTATTCTCTAATTTTTTTCAAAAAAATAGGGTAATTAAAATAGGTGTAATGTTATATTTGCACCCCTTAAAAGAGTGAGGGCGATTAGCTCAGTTGGTTTAGAGCATCTGCCTTACAAGCAGAGGGTCGTAGGTTCGAATCCTACATCGCCCACAACAAAAAGTCTTCCACGAAGTGGAGGACTTTTTTTATGCGATCAAACGAAGCTCGCTTCAG
>CAYZWM010000171.1:3454-9328 GCA_964482155.1 uncultured Chitinophagaceae bacterium
TTTGAGCGCATAAAAAAGTCCAATCTGCCGGAGGCAGAAAGACGTTGAGTTGTGATCCCCCCAAACGGATCAATCGCCGGCCGAAAGGCTGCGATTAATCCTACATCCTCGCTTCAGTTTGAGCGCATAAAAAAGTCCAATCTGCCGGAGGCAGAAAGACGTTGAGTTGTGAGCCCCCCAAACGGATCAATCGCCGGCCGGAGGTCGCGATTAATCCCTACATTGACCACATTGATTATCAATTACTTAGAAGCCTTGCGCCCATGTGGGGCTTTTTATTTGCATACAATTTGCATACAAAATTGACTTATGATTAGATTGATTATGTGATAATTCTGCGCCTTGTTAATTATGAAGGCATCAAAATCTTTAATTTTTTTTTTAAAAATCAGGTCGAATTCATCTTCAGAGATTAAGTGATAAATAATCTCCTCTACTTCTTGTCTATTGATTTTATCTACAATTATCATATCTGAAGCCCAAAAGAATCTTCCGCTCAAGCACTCTCCAGTTTCTTTATTCTTTATTCTTAAAAATTCAATATTTTGATACGTGAAGAAGGTCGCAATTGCTCTACTGTCGTTTGTGAAGGTGACAATCACATCAGAATTATCATTAGTCTCAAGTTTTCCACCGATAATGGCTCCATTGTCTTCACTTTCAATCCATATTTCTTTTATTTGCTTGTCCATTTTAATGGTGCCTAACGGTTTTGTTAGCACCTGTATTTATTATTTTATAAGTTGCTTTGTTAACTTGGTAATCTCATATTTTAATTTTTTCAATATGTTCAGAGTGATAATCTAGGGTCTGATTTTTTTCAGTCTGCGAAAATGTCTGAAGAGTGAAAAATGAAATGATTAGAATAGTGGTTAAAGATTGCTTCATACTTTTTCTTTTATTGGTACTAACAACAGGTTATACCACCGTGTTTGGTGCCCCTTAATCCCCAAAGTTACTAATTGAAGTCAAAATTCACGGGATTTAGGGATTGATACAAATGGTCGTTTGAAATAAAACTGCAGTAAGATAGCCAATTATTCTGTTTTTAATATATCCCATCCTCTACGTATAAGAAGTTCCAACAACTGCGTTTCTTAGATGTTCGTTCGAGAAATTTTTAATGGCCTACCCCTAAATAGACAATTATTGTAATAATCTCTACAATTAAGCTGTATCGTTTTGCAGTTATAACAACAAACAGCACACTTGATAAATATCACTAGAACTGGTGATGTTTTTAGCATTTATCTACGGTAAGTTTGAAGTGATCAATCTTGTTTTTTAAGATTGGCATGACAATGAAATTAAACAACTAGGAGAAAAGGGATGACAAAACCATCTATATTTAGACCATGAATAAAATAGGGTATCTAATTCTAACCATTATTTCCATTTCACTAGTGAGTGGTTGTGACGATGATGACAAACCGCAGAATTGGACTCGGTACGAATATCTCAACGAAGCAAGAGACTACATCTATTTTAAAACCGGAACTTGGTGGGTTTACAAAAAAATCCCAGGAGGGGACCTAGACACCATTGAGGTTTTTGAGGACTGGATTGATACTCTAAAACTTACTGGAGCTGGAAATGTAATGTACTATGAAGATGTGACGTGGCGAGCTAAAAGTCGTTTGGACGACTACGTTTATAGATTTTACCAAGTATTCCCAATGCCAGTATTAGAGTGGGATTTGATCCAACCAAATGATAAGGTTTGGAAACAATATTTTTGGAGCAAGTCTAGACCAGGAGATGGAGGAGGACGTACAAATGTTTTCACCTATCCATTTACTAAAGAGATTCTAAACAATGGCCATTCACACGACACCAAATTGTTAGATGATATTGATACATTGACCATTCAAGGGAAGTTGTTCACGGATTTAAAGCATTACAACATCTCCAATGATGCTAGCTTTTCATGGGGGTTGCCTGGACAAGGTGGTGGAATAGTTGAATATTATTGGGCACCGCGTTATGGTATTGTTAAACGTGAACATATGCAAAAAAACATTTCCTGGGAACTGGTCGAAAGCCATATAGTTCAATAGAGATATTTTATTCGAAAAAAAATCAATCAAATATGAAAAAGGGATTAATCACATTTACAATGCTGTTACTAAGTGCAATATGCTTGGCGCAAGATTTGGACAGTTTAAACCAAAACAAATATTGGGTATATCGCGATAGATTTCAAAAGTTTTTTACTCATATTGGAGGAGTTAAAGCTGGGGAATCATTACCAATGGATGTAATCAGACGAAATGTCCTATGTGGTGATATAAATGGCGATCGAATAGAGGCAGGTGATGTTATGGCCGCAATGGGTGAATACTTAAGTGTATTGGCAACAGAATATTATTTGCTCAAACAGACTGACGATTATGAAAAGCTAGAAGCTTGTAAAAATGAGTTGTTTTATGCGATTCGTGCCATTGATGAGGTGGACAAGTTTGCTGAACCATTTTTCCAATCTGGAGCAAATGACACAAAAGGTTTTTTCGTTCGGGACAACATTCCAGTAGATTATTACCAATACTGGGAAGAAACAGACAATATGGCCTATCATGGAGCGCATGCAACCAGCGGTTTTATACCAGATAGTATAATAATAACAGGAGCAAACCCGATAAATTATCCTTTTAGTACCAACCCATGGTTACAGGCAAACAAGACCTTTTCCATGAAAAAAACAGATGAACCTGCATATCAAGGTGAACCCTATTTTGGTTTGCTGGCCTACAAAGATTGTCCAGATGTTCGTGATCTTGCCAAAACTCAAACGCTGCCAGATTTGATGACATCGAACGAAATGAGCCAGGATCATATGTTAGGTATTATGTTGGGTTTAAAATTTATTCAAAAATTCGTGGACGATGATTCATTATTTATTAGGCCGACGGCTCAAGATAGTGGCATGTGGGTGATGGCTGAGACAAGACTTATAGCAGCTCGATTGATGGAGCACTTGTCCATGAATACATTAGTGAACGAATCTTTTGATCTTCCAAATTTGGTGAAGAATGATAATGGAACAACGGACACAGCAGGATACACACACATCAAATTTAAACATGCAAATTATATTGTAATGAACCCCGTTACGGGGCTACCTGTGAGACGAGGTTGGGAGGCTTTCGGTATGTCTCATGGTTATAACTTATTAGGTGAAGACTTAACAGGAAAAGACTATCCACCCGCAAGTATTGAGGTCTCTGTAGTTTCGCAAGTAGATGACCCCTCAGGAAACAATGCACTAAGTAATTTCTTATTTAATCGAGTAGAGGATTTACTCAAATTGAACGAGGAATTGGATAGCTCTGTTTGGGAAGCTTTATGGAATAAGCTACCCGTGCTCGCCTCCAAAACTTTTGACGATTCGGTTGCCTTGAATGCTTTGGGTTTCCTCTCTAACAACTTTATATACTTTTCCAATGGTCTTTCGGTAGGTGTCAACCCGTTAGGGATGTTGGAGGCCAGTATACGAGATATAGGAAGTCGAGACATTTTTGACGACATAAACGTTCAAATGGTTCTACGGCTCGGTGCGGTAACAGGAGCATGGACCCACCAACAATTTTTTGATATGGCTGACAGACGAGGATTTCCGTGGTTTGAGCTAATGTATGCCAGTATAAACGACAAGAATCCAATTTTACCAAAATCATATTATGATAGTTTGTTGGACTTAGCACATTGTAGCGGTACATCTAAATGGGATTTAGAAATTGATCATATTGATAGTACATTAGATTCTAATGGGGGCATTTTATCCATTGACACCACATGGTATCAACCATATGCGCCATTTAATAAATCGAGTGTTTTTTCTTTGCCAAACCGAGCCTATACTACCACAGCCTGGATTAAAGGTGATTTTAACGGTCTTGATTATATGTGGCTTCACAATATGTATCGAATCGCTTTTAAGGACAGTATGGAGTCTTCTATTTCCGCTCAAGGCTGCCCATGTGAGAGCACTGTGGCAGAGAACTATGTCAATTCATTTGTTGGAGGACTGAAGGATACTTTAGGAAGTCTATGGCGTTTTCCAGAATATAGAGACATTGGAATTCGAATACCAGAGTATATCACCCACGATGTAAACCTTTATATCTCAGGAGGGAAAGGAGGGCATATTCGACCAGGTGGTGACCTTACTATTTGCGGTGCTCATGTTAAATTATTTCAAACCTCATCAATCCAAATGGTTGGAAGCAACAAGGATCGGAGAAGGGAGCTTCGAATTGGTAACGGTGGAATATTGGAGCTAAATTCAAACTCCAGCTTGATCGTTGATACTTTTAGTCGAATAGTGGTGGAGCCAGGAGGAATTTTACGTATTCGGTCAGGCAGTAAGATTGTACTTGATCGTGGTGCAACTTTAGAAATAATGGGGACTTTAGAACTCATGGAGAATGCCATATTCTCTATTACCCCAGGGGCGTATGGACAAGGTTACGTTCGATTTAAAAATAACGGTCCAAACAGTGCTGCAGCTCAAGCTAAAATCATAGCAGCGACTAATACACAATTCAAACTATCAGGGCCTTATGAAGGCTACAAAATTTTAGAAATAGATGGGAGCCACCCAATTATTTTTCCTGAGAATATGGTCGATAGTATAACCTATGGAGCTATAGAGCTCGGTGGTGGTAGTTCAATGCAAATAAATGGACCAATTTATGTCTCGGACATGGATGTTGAAGCCAAAGACACCAACCACTTCTACTCAGTCGGTTTCCTTACTTTAGGTCAGGAAGACGTGGTAATCAAAAAGACGGATTTTTCACATGGTTGGGTCGGCATTCAATGTCTGAACTATATCAATGAGAACACACCCGTTATTAGTGAAATAGACATGGACCATATGGATGTAGGTCTTTATACTCAAGGCATGAGTTTCAACATACAAGGCAAGTTTGATGATTGCGCTGAAGCTATTTATGTGGTTAAACCCAGTATACCTGGAAAGATACATAATACGCGCGTTGAAAATGGAGACATCGGTATTGTTTATGACGCCCAATCAACGGGCAGTCTCCGACTCCGATATGGTACGATCAAAGACAATCAGGCCTTCGGGCTTTATGGAATGAATGGCACTATTTTATTGGAATGCTCTTCTTTTGATGGAAATGATGACGGCTTGTATTTAGAGCATAATCCCTTAGTTTCAATTAATGAAAATCAACAAGCCGGCGGTAGCCTCTTTAAGAATAATACTTCTTATGTGATTCATGAAGGAGTGGGCGGGTTTCAGTTAGACTTAAGCAACGGAAACAGTTCGTTTACCAATTTTACAGATTTGTTCAAGGGCCATTTAAAAAGTCATACGGGTTTGGTTGCTCCATTACCTCCATCAACTATTTACAAACTTTCGTCATCCTACAATTATTGGGATGACACTATTGCACCTTACCAATATGATCTAAAATACTACATAGGAAATCAAGGAAAACTGAATTCCGCAACGGTAAACCTGGATCATACAGATATGATTATTGATGTAGACAGTATTGCCCTAAGACAAGGCGACTTATGCCCATCATATGGCACTGGAGAAGGTCAGTTTACCACCAAAGGAGTTGGGTCAAGAAATATCGATCAGGACAACCAGTTGATCACCAATACCTATTACATGGGTTTTAAATTGAGTGAAGTCTTTGAAAACGTTAATGATGAGATGTATTATCAAGAGAATTTCTATACGGCCTATCAGCGAACCAAAAGCATTATGGATTACAGTTTGTCTTCTTTAAGCAAGTTTGATCAATATGTGGTCGGTCGATTATACCGAACAATGATGGAAGCCTATGGTCAGGTGTTGTATGATACATCAGGAGTAGACAAGGCAGGAATGACCAC
>CAYZWM010000172.1:0-9293 GCA_964482155.1 uncultured Chitinophagaceae bacterium
GGAGCTTTGGTCAAAAATTACGTTGAGTTGTACATCGGGAGGCATACGTTCCCTTAATTCTGGAATGGCCTTTTTGACGGCTTCAACCGACTCAATGGTGTTTGCTCCGGGGCGTTTGAAAATAGGTAGGTAAACCTGGCCTTTTCCATCTACCCGGGCAATATTTGTCTGGATCACGCTGGCATCTGATGCGTATCCAATGTCTTTAACGTAAATGGGCTTTCCATTTCTGTAGGTGATCACAATGTCGTCGAAGTCTTTGACGTCAACAATCATCCCTTTGGCATCGATACCGTAATTGATTTTTCCAATTTCGGCAATACCTGACGGAATCATGGTCGTATTATCCTTAATGGCTTCGGAAATTTGGGTTTGCGAAATATTTAACGCTTCCAATTTTAACGGGTCAACATAAATATGAATTCGTCGTTTGGTACCACCATAAGCCGCAGGAGCCACTATACCCGGTACCCCGCTCAACATTTGTCGAAGGTTGTAATACGCCAGGCCGTACAGATCCTTGCCCGACCTAACCTTGCTGCTTACCGTAAGCAACATAAGAGGTTTGCTGGCGGTAGGGTCGAAGGGTTGAACCATGGGCGGTAACGTGCCAGGAGGTTGATAATACATGTCACTCATGGCATACGCTGAGGTATTGGCCATCGCTTCTGCCGGATCCACATCTTCACCATAATAGTTGGTTACAATGCTTACACCCATCAAACTTTTAGAAAGTTGCTTCTCTATACCCGGCGACTGACCTGTCCATCGTTCCATTCGACTGGTGATGTCTTTTTCAACCACTTCGGCCGGCATGCCTGGATATAGGGTAATAATTTGCATGGCTGACTTCTTAAACTGCGGTAAGATGTCTACCGGCATTCTAGGAATCAACACGCCCGCCATCAGCGAGACCATAATGGCCAATACCAGTACCAAATATGGATTTTTAAAAGATCGTTTTATCATTATTACATATTGAAATGGAGTCCGTATATAGTTTTATTCTATACTAGACGCAATCACCAACGCATTGGTGTTTAAATGAAAAGGTCGCAAAGACTGAATGCCGTTAATTTTGGTCAAACACGTCTTGAGCTTTCCAATATCCTACAGGGAGGAGCTAGACAAAAGGAGGGCCGCGATGTTTGTTGAGTTTAAAAACGGTAGCCGAGCGACATTTGGGCTCAGGGGGGAGTGGAGGTACATTGTTGAAAGCAATCCAAACGTTTTGTCTCTCTATATGTACCGCAACGAGTATTTGTGACTCAATGCTTAATTCGATTTCATCGGTCGGTTGATATTCTTGGGTATCCAATGCCACACGATAGCATTTCATGGGAGGAAAGATCGCAGGCCCGTCGTCTTTATAGAGTTTGCGAAGCTGACACGGCGAAGGATGATCTGAATCGTGATGGTGTTGATGCCCCAACGGATGAGTAATGCAGAAATCCAGCGCCCTCCATGGTATAATGACCATGGCAAAGACAAACAAGAGTACGATTGATTTACGTTTCTGCATGAATCCGTAAAAGTAGTTATTTTGATAGTCAGTTTACACGTGTGGAAAGTTAAAAGAGACATGTGATTCTATATATTTACATTCTTTTATAGAAATCGTACAAAGGGATATGACAAAATCACTGTTTCTTGGATTGCGTACCACCATTTATCAGGTTGGGGATATAATGGAGGCAAAGGCATGGTATTCGAAAGCCTTTGACACCTCTCCGTACTTTGAGGAAGCATTTTACGTAGGTTTTAATGTTGGAGGCTATGAACTTGGCTTACAGCCTGAGAAGCAAGCAACCATCCATAAAATAGACAGCGTGATTGCGTATTGGGGGGTAGAGGAAATAGAAAAAGTACATGAACGTTTAATTCGTTTAGGTGGAACCGAACACGAAAAACCGTTTAACGTTGGAGGCGAGTTAATGACGTCAACCGTAAAAGATCCATGGGGAAACATCATTGGGTTGATCTATAACCCAGAGTTTAAGTTGAATTAAAGCAGTAAAATGAATAAAAATTTAAGCGTTTCAAAGAGCATAGAAATCAAAAGTAGTCGGGAGAATGTTTGGCGGATAATGACAGACCCGGATAAAATTAAAATCTATTTATTTGGTACCGAAGCCATTACGGACTGGGAAGTGGGGAGTCCCATTATTTTTCAGGGAGATTATGAAGGGCACAAGTATGTTGATAAAGGCAATGTCTTAATCAATGAGACTAATAAACAACTGAAATACAATTATTGGACGGGGTTTTCGGGTTTGCCAGACATGCCGGATAACTATTGCCTGGTCACCTATACCTTAGAATCGTTGTCTGACGACATGGTTAGATTTACCTGGACACAAGACGGCTTTGCCAATGAGGAGGGCCAACAGCATTCGGAAAAAGGCTTGCCAACTGTGCTTGCAAAGATTAAGGAGTTGGCAGAAGGCGAAATGGCGCAATCCTAAGTTTTGAGTCCGTATTTGATCAGAAGGTTTTGAAACTTAGAAACAAAACAACCCATTAAACCTGCTTTTGTACGAACAAAAAAAGCTCTTACCGAGGTAAGAGCTTTCTAATATTATGTAGTGGGAGTTGTTTTCCTCCGTTTAATTCATCTTGTCATGCGTTCAACTCATCCGCATTTCCAGCTGCAGACATTTCAGCTTGTTTTGACCAGGTTTCAGGATAGCGTTTTGAACTTATCTTCAGCACGCTCTAAAATGGTTCTGATCCCTTCTGACGTCTTTCTGCAAGATTTATACATGATTCAATTCTCGCTTCATTTAAGGCAGTAGCGATTTTGAACCAATGCCTTCAATCTTGGTCAAATTGTCTTAAGCCGGGGATGCAGCTTCTGATTCAGACTCTTTCTTAGCTTTAGCCTTCGGTTCAGCTTTTGCCTTTGGCTCAGCTTTTACTTTTGGCTCAGCTTTTACTTTTGGCTCAGCTTTTACCTTCGACTCATCTTTAGCCTTCGGTTCAGCTTTTGCTTTCGGTTCCGCTTTTGCTTTTGCTTCAGGTTTTGAAGCTGTCGTTAAGTTCTGAGCAACCGTAATTGCGTTGTCTTCCAAAATAATGCCAGACTCTGCTTTGTAAGGAGATTCTACAAATGTTCGTCGGATATTTCGCTTAATCGCCAAAGTTCTTTCTTTAGCTCTCGTCTTATTTCGTCTTGCTTTACGCTCTAATCTAGTTACTGCCATCTCCAAAAAATTTTTGCAAAAGTAGACTTTTCCTTATATAAAAACTGCAATAAGTCTTACTTTTTTCAATAAAAAAACTCATTGTTTACATAGAGTTAAATAAACATCATTGGATTCCTATTTAGTAGCGATGTTTTTTCCAAGAGTGCATACTTTTGCCTTTACGATATAAACATGAGAATTGTAATTGCTGGTGCGGGTGAGGTTGGTTATTATTTGGCGAAGCTGTTGTCTAACGAATCGCATGACATTATAGTGATTGATGAAAGCCTCAAAGTGCTCAACCGAACCCGAGAAGAGTTGGATGTTATCGCCATACAAGGTGACGCCTGTTCTATTCGTATACTGAAACAAGCCGCAGTATCTAATGCCGATCTTCTAATAGCCGTAACCAGCTCAGAGAAGATCAACTTTATGGTGGCAACCATTGGCAAGCAATTGGGTGCTAAGAAAACCATTGTTCGGTTTAATAATACGGAGTTTTTAGATCCTAAATGTCCCATAGACTTTAAACAATTGGGCATTGACGTAATGATTTCGCCAGAAGAATTGGCGTCTAAAGAGATTTGGCGATTAATAAAGCGATCTGCATTTACCGATGCTTTCGACTTTGAAAACGGTAAACTCGTTTTGGTCGGTATCCATTTAGATAGTCAGGCTCCAGTAGTCAATAGAACGATTGCTGAAACGGAGGCTCTCAATCCTCATTTTAATTTTATTCCAGTTGCCATTCAACGAGATGGAAAAACATTGGTTCCCCGAGGTCAAACCAAGTTTCTTTTGGGAGACCATATTTACTTTCTCTCCAATTCATTTGGGCTTGACGAGATTATCAATCTAACGGGTAAGGAAGAACACCGAATCAAAAATGTGATGCTTCTTGGTGGAGGCAAAGTGGGGTTAAATACCATTAACAAGATTCGTAAACGACGAAAAATTAAACTGATCGAACAAGACGCCGAACGATGTATGCGTATTGCGGATGAGTTTTCGGACATTCTCGTTATCAATAGCGATGGACATGATGTGCGGGTGTTGGAGCAAGAAAACATTGAGGAAATGGACGTTTACATTGCCGTTACAGGTAATTCAGAAACCAATATCATGTCTTGCTTAATGGCAAAAGCACATGGGGTGAAGAAAACCATTGCGCTTGTAGAGAATATGGATTACATCAATCTGTCCCAAACTATTGGTATCGACACGTTGATCAATAAAAAGCTCATTGCAGCGAACAATATATTTAGATATGTACGTCAGGGAGATGTGATTAGCATTGCCGCTCTACACGGAGTAGACGCTGAAGTTCTGGAGTTTAACGCACAGGAAAAGTCGAAAATTACCAAAGCGCAAATCAAGGATTTGAACTTTCCTAAAAATGCCATTATTGGGGGAATAATTCGAAATGGTAAAGGAAGGATGGTTCGCGGTGATGATAAAATTGAACCCAACGATAAAGTCGTTGTTCTCTCCGAATCGTCCGTCATTAAAGAAGTAGAGAAGTTCTTCTAATGTTTAACTGGAGACTCATTGCAAATGTTATCGGATTATTGGCCATGCTTAATGGCTTGCTCATCCTGTTTTGCCTGCCAACCAGCATGCACTTCTCTGAGGGAGATACGTTTGCCATCCTGGTGTCGTCTGCAATAAATCTAAATATCGGATTCATTTTTTGGTATTTTACCCGTGATCATGAAAAGAAAATTAAGCAAAAGGACGGCTATTTAATCGTTACCCTGGGTTGGTTGGCTCTTTCATTGGGTGGAAGCTTACCCTACCTTTTAAGCGATGTAATACCGACTTTTAGCTCAGCGCTATTCGAGACTATATCGGGCTATACCACAACGGGTAGTACCGTTATCAACGATATTGAAGGAACGCACAAAGGAATTCTCTTGTGGCGGAGCCTAACGCAATGGATTGGTGGCATGGGAATTATTGTACTTACGGTTGCCATTTTACCTCTGTTAGGGGTAGGAGGAATGCAGCTGTTTATGGCAGAGTCGCCTGGCCCATCGGCAAGCAAGCTTCATCCAAGAATAACAGAAACAGCCAAACGGCTGTGGTTCATATATGCAGCCATAACCCTAATTGAAGTGGTTGCCCTTAAAATGGCCGGAATGACTTGGTATGATGCTGTAAATCACTCATTTACGACTGTGTCGACCGGTGGTTTTTCAACAAAAAATGCCAGTATTGCGGCATTCTCGTCTCCTTCAATTCATTACATCATTAGCCTCTTTATGTTTTTTGGAGGCATCAATTTTACCCTGTTCTACTTCATCATTACCTTAAAATTTAAGGAGGTTTTTAAGAACGAAGAATTTAGGTTCTATCTAGGGCTTGTTGCATCTGCCGCAGTGGCGGTTACCCTTACCCTCGGATTCCTTGACCTGGGAGAGTTTGAAAAGAACTTTAGGGAGGCGTTGTTTATGGTTATAAGTATCGTAACCACTACAGGGTTTGTCACGGCAGACTATACCCAGTGGAGTTCATATTTGACCTTGTTTTTCTTTTTGCTCATGTTCTTTGGAGCATCAGCGGGTTCCACTTCTGGTGGGATCAAAATTGTCCGGCATACCTTAATTGCGAAAAACGGAATGGCGGAGTTAAAGCGATTATTACATCCCTCAGCTATTATACCTGTACGTTACAACGGTAGGGCGGTAGAGCCAAAGATTATCTATAACATCCTGGCCTTTTTCTTTATTTACCTATCCATATTTCTTGTCGGTACCATTGTTATAACGTTTTACGGTTACGACCTGTTAACGGCTGCCGGTGCAAGTATTTCATCCCTAGGCAATATTGGACCAGGAATAGGAGGTGTGGGGCCAGCTCATAATTTTGCTGACTTTCCAGAATCGGCCAAACTCTTTTTGGGTTTTCTAATGCTTCTAGGCCGATTGGAACTCTTTACCATTCTGCTCCTTTTCTTACCCGCTTTTTGGCGAAGAATGTAACGAATAGGATACGACATCAAATCGCTCCCAGGATTTCTATGGTTAAGGAAAGCTTGGATGCATATCCTCTTTCCCTTGTACAAACTTGTTTATAGAATACCACGTTCTACCACATGCTCTTCTAAAACGAGAGAACAAGTGGATAATGATTCTACGCGGATTGAGTTGGCCTAACGGCACGTTTGAAAATTACGTGAATCACATAATTAGAATCCAATGAAGATCTTAGAAAATACCTGTTGTCGGCTTATAAAATCAGCAACGCGTCACCGTAGCACAAGAAATTGTACTCCTTTTTGATGGCTTCGTTGTAAATCTCATTCGTAAAATCCACACTGTCTAAAAATGCACTGGTCAACATCATTAATGTAGACTCAGGTTGGTGGAAACCGGTTAGATAACTGTTCGCAATTTTGAAGTTGTATGGAGGGAATAAAAATTTATCTGTCCATCCTTCTTCCGAATTCAGTTTGCCAAATGCTGAAACTGAGGACTCAAGGCCTCTCATAACACTCGAACCTACTGCACAAACACGCTTTTTGTTTGCCTTGGCATTATTAACCATTAGGGCAACTTCATCGCTTATTCCAAATTTCTCGGAATCCATCTTGTGCTTGGTAAGGTCTTCAACTTCCACGGCTCTTGAAGAACCCAATCCAATATTTAAGTTCATCTTGGCAAAGTCAACACCTTTGATTTCGAGGCGCATCATTAACTCGCGAGTGAAGTGTAAACCTGCTGCTGGAGGGGCTATTGCGCCTTCTGATGCAGCAAATATGGTTTGGTATCGTTCTTTATCATCTGGCTCAATACCTCGGTCAATATATTTTGGAAGAGGTGTCTCACCAATTCTGTCAACCACGGCTTTGAAATCGTCAGCCGAACCATCAAACAAAAAACGGATGGTTCTACCACGAGATGTGGTATTGTCAATCACTTCTGCAACCAGGTCATCGTCGCCAAAGAACAACTTGTTGCCTACTCGAATCTTTCGAGCTGGGTCAACCAAAACGTCCCAAAGGCGTAACTCCGGGTTCAATTCTCTCAAAAGGAAAACTTCAATACGTGCACCCGTTTTTTCCTTGTTCCCAAACAATCGGGCTGGAAATACTTTTGCATCATTCAATACCAATACATCGCCTTCGTCAAAAATGTGGAGCAATTCTTTGAACTCTGTGTGTTCAATAGTTTGTTCTTTTCGGTTAACAATCATGAGCTTAGATTCACCTCTGTAACCAGCAGGGCGTTGAGCTATAAGATTTTCGGGAAGTTCGAATTTGAATTTTGATAGTTTCATTAAGATTACTCTTGTGTCAAATTAAAGCCCGCAAAGTTATGATTTTAGCTGAAATTATTACGTTTTTTAGACCGATATTTAACCTGTTTAATGGCTTTTTTTACAGGCGATTGTTTCGACAGCATATCTGGCATGCCCATGTCCTCAAATCAGCAGCTCATCCGTGTGCTCCGAGTACGGTCAATGTTGAAATTGTGTGCTATATTCTATCGGATTAAGTGTAGTATGTAAGCCATTTAAAAGGCGATCAATTGACGACCAAACAGGAGACTATGAAATTGTTCAAAATAGACAAACAGAACTTAAGGATACTGAAATGGCAACTTGCTCTACTGTCGATAGCACTAATTTGGGGTTGTCAAAACGTTCCAAAAGAGCCATCCAACAAGATCAACGACCCAATTGAGAAAGAAACTCAACAGAAATCGCATTGGTCAGCTCCATTAATTCAAGAATATATTAATTCGTCGGATAATGTGTTTATGACCCAGGCCAGAAAATACTCATTGGATACAGAATGGTTGTTTGATCAAGTCATGAATTCGGATTCTGACAGCACACCCTATTATGTGTTTCAGATTGGTCGAACGGTTATGGATTCACCTCAAATCAATGCACGATACGTGACAGACGTCTGGTTGTATATTGATACGGTTAGCAGACAAGTTTACGAGTATGATTTGCCAGCAGATAGCTTAATACCCTGGCGTTAAATCGGTTCGTTAAGATGGATAATCTTCGGAGCGATTGCTCTTTCTATTTGGCGAAAACATGAGCCGTTGCCTGTTTCAATTGCTCTTTGTCGATGGGTACAACACCCACTTTTTCGCATACCAACCCACCGGCCAGATTACTAATTTCAGCAACAAACGTCCAATCCAATTGAAGACCAACCGCAAGGGCCGCTACGCTAATCACCGAATCGCCGGCTCCACTAACGTCAACTATCTTCCGAGGATGAGCATCAAAATAATGCAACTTGCCATCGCTATACAAAACAACTCCCTCCTCCGACAAGGTTAACAGGATGTGGTTGGTATCCAACTTATCGGCAAGTAATCGAAGAGCAGATTCTATTTCTCTTTTGGTGTTCAGATCTGTGGCGAGTTTTAATCCCTCAATAATCTCTTTTCTATTTGGCTTAAACAGGGTGACATCCTTAAAATCCAGGAAGTTTTCTTTCTTGGGATCAACCAGTGTTGGGATACCTTCACGTATACAGAGCTTTGTAATTCCCGAAATGACTTTCTGAGTGATTAGGCCTTTGTTGTAATCCTGAAAAATGACCACATCAATGTCGTTAATTCGAGATTTCACATAATCCAGAACCTGTTTTTCTATGAGAGGACTAATGGCTGTGCAATCTTCCTGGTCAATCCTCAATACCTGATGTTTGTTTCCTATAATTCTGGTTTTGACCGTTGTAGGTCGATCAATGTCAATAAACAAGCCGGTGTTGTCCAGCCCAATATCGTTGAGGTGAGCATAAAGCCATTCGCCTTCAATGTCGTTGCCTCGTATGGAACAAAGAATTGGGTTGGCTCCAAGTTGTTTGATGTTAAAGGCAACATTAGCTGCCCCCCCAAGTCGCCTTTCTCGTTTCGTTACAGAAACAACCGGTACGGGTGCCTCTGGACTTATTCGTGTAACGTCACCGATGTAATATTCGTCTACCATTACGTCTCCAACAATCAGGACGTTAAGATTGGCGAAATCACCAAATATTTGTTCGACGTTGTAGCTCACTTTAGGTCAGTTTATTAAGTGATGTTTGTATTTTGGATAAGGCTTCATGCAAATCAGCTACGGAAGTAGCATACGAGATTCGAA
>CAYZWM010000173.1:0-9250 GCA_964482155.1 uncultured Chitinophagaceae bacterium
TTATTGAATAGTAAAATCAAACGAAGAGAAAGTTTCCGGCCGTTTGCACCTTCTATTCTCAAAGAAGCTGTTAAAGACTATTTTGAGGTCGATGATGACGTACCTTTTATGGAAAAGGTCTACAATATAAAGGAAGAAAAACGAAGCGTGATACCAGCTGTAACCCACGTTAATGGCACCGGTCGACTGCAATCCGTTGAAGAACGTGACAACCCCAAATATCACCAATTAATTAAGGCCTTTAGCGAGTTAAGTGGTATTCCCATTCTTTTAAACACGTCGTTCAACGAAAACGAACCCATCGTAAATACGCCTGAACATGCCTATAACTGCTTTGCCCGAACGGAAATGGATATTTTGGTCCTGGGTAATTACGTAATTAAACGTTCTTGAAAATTTCATTAGTTACTGCATGCTACAACAGCCAGAAGGATTTGACCCAAACCCTTCAAAGTGTAGCAGATCAAACCTACTCAAACATTGAGCACGTCTTAATCGATGGTGGATCAACGGATTCAACCGTCGACATAATTAAAGGCTTTGGACACGTTAAAAACTGGATTTCGGAACCGGATAAAGGCATTTATGATGCCCTTAACAAAGGCGTGGCTAAAGCAACAGGTGATGTGATTGGGTTTATTCATTCCGATGACTACCTTATGTCCAGTACGGTGATTAGTAAAATAGCCCACTGTTTTAAGCAAAACCCAGAAATTGCGGGTATTTACGGAGACATCGTCTTTGTAAACGATCAGGGAAAAACCATTCGGTACTACAGCTCGAAAGATTGGAGTTTAAAAAAAATGGCCATTGGCAAAATGCCTGCACATCCATCCTTTTTTGCGAGAAAAGAGGTTTACGCAAAATATCAATTCAATTTAAAATACAGAATTGCGGCCGACTTTGACCATATCTTAAGAGTGGCCCAAGATCCGGATTTTGAGCTTAAATATACCCCACTTACCACAACTGCAATGCGGCTTGGAGGGGCGAGTACCGATGGAATTAAATCCAATATCAAGATCAATAAAGAAATATTGAACATTTGTAAGGCGAACGGAATTAGGAGCAATTATCTCAAGATTTATTCCAAGTATCCCTCTCGACTTCTAGAATTTATTATCAAACGTGCCCGATAAAATTCTCCTTACCGGCGCTTCTGGATTCGTAGGCGGTCACGTTGTAAAAGAACTCAGCGACCGGTATGAGTTGCATGCAATCTCTACTCAAAAGCAGGCCATACCTGGAATTGTAAAACAATATTCCTGGAGTGATATCGATCGAATTACAAGCAGTTACTTTGCCGTTATTCATCTGGCTGGATTGGCACACGATACATCAAATGCATCAAACGAAACTGCCTACTTCGAAGTAAACCGTGATTTAACACAAACGTTAATCAATCACTGTAGCCGATGGAATGTCGGTAAATTTATCTACTTGAGTAGTGTCAAAGCTGTGGTGGATTCAACTCATAAAGACAAACTCGACGAATCGGTTGTCTCCACATCAAAACACGTTTATGGCCGATCTAAGCTAGCGGCAGAAAAGGTAATACTCGACAACACAGACGGTTTTGAAAAACTGATATTAAGGCCCGTTATGATTTACGGTAAGGGCCAAAAAGGGAACTTAAAGACGCTGGAAAACTTGATTTCCAAAAATATTCCATTCCCTTTTGGAAAATGGAATAACCGTCGTTCATTGTTAAATATCACGAATTTAACCCATGTCATTAATCGGTTATTGGCCAAACCCGTAGAAACAGGCGTTTACTTTGTGGCAGATGATGAAGCCATATCAACGGTTCAACTTTTGAAGTACATTGCAAACGGAGTGGACAAAAGAATACGTTTTATTCCTATACCTAATGGGTTAATCTCCATGGGAATTCGAATCTTACCCCGATCTTTCAAACAATTTACAGACAAGGTGCTTGGCAGTTTAGAGGTGGATAATGGCAAATTAAAAAAGGCTATTGACTCTTCATCTATGCCATTAACTACGTCAGAAGGGTTTAAATTATTATATAGCTAATGGGTAGCACTCAATACATCCTTATTCTGTTTTTAACTTCGTTCGTGGCATGCCTTAGTTATTATTTTTGGGCCAAGAAAAAACAGATTGTAGATATACCCAACGACAGAAGTTCTCATAAACACAGTCCGGTAAAAGGGATGGGATTGGCTCTAATAGCACCGATTCTTGCTCATTTCATTATTTCTCCGGAATTTGATTATATCACACTCGGTGTGTTGATCGCTATCGTAACCGGGTATCTTGACGACCGTAGAAACCTTAAAGTGTATATCCGCTTACCGTTATACTTTGTAGCAATACTTCTCTGCACTCTAGAGATAATTGGCAATCCTTTGAATTCGGAGTTACCCCTGTTGTTGCACTTAGCGGTCATTGTAATTGCCGTAGGCGTTATAAACACGTATAATTTCATGGACGGCATCAATGGGATAACCGGCCTTTACACCGTGGTCTTTCTTTTTACAGCCTATTTCTTGTTCGAGGAGATCGGCAATATTCACGAATGGATCTACCAATTAATTATTGCTGTCGGAAGTTTTATCGTCATTTTCGGTGTCTTTAATTTTCAGAACAAAGCCAGAGCCTTTTTAGGGGATTCAGGCAGTGTGGCGTTAGGTTTGATTGTTTCCACTTTGGTCATTGTAATGGGTGTTGCCCTCCATTCCTGGGAAGTAATCGTTTTACTCGCCGTTTATGGTGTCGACAGCGTTGCAACCATCGTCCTTCGGCTGCTCCGAAGGGAAAATATATTTGAAGCACATCGATCTCATTTATACCAGGATTTGGTTCACGTAAAAAAGTGGTCACACATAACCGTATCAGCGATTTACGCCTTGGTTCAGCTTGGCATAAATGTCATTTGTTTTAAACTAATCGTCGAGGATAAAATGAACGGGTTAACTGTTCTTTTGATCATTGGTGGACTAACCATATCGTATCTACTCGTAAAAAAGCAACTCAATCAACTTAACTTTAAAAGGATAACACATGAGTAACATAAAATTTGCCATATGTGGGTTTGGACATATTGGATCCCGGCACTCGACCATAGTTCAAGGCTACCCCGGAACGGAACTCGTTGCCATTATAGACACGAATAAAGAGGTGCTAAATCACCCTCTTTATCCAAAAGATGTACCGTTCTTCAATAGTTTTGAAGAGTTTGAGCAGGCCAATATCCAGGCAGATGTGGTAACGGTTGCAACCCCGAATAGTTTACACATTCCATTAGCCGTTAAGGCATTGGAATCGGGATCTCATGTGGTTATCGAAAAGCCCATGGGAATTAGCCGATTGCAATGTGAATCTGTTCTGTTTAAAGCCCTTGATTTGCATAAACAGGTATTTGTAGTCAAACAAAACAGATACAGCCCACCAAGTAAATGGTTAAAACAGGTTGTTGAAGAAAAAATTATCGGCGATGTGTATATGGTTCAGGTAAACTGTTACTGGAATAGAGATCATCGCTACTACAAAGCAGATGGTTGGAAAGGGACAGCCAAGTATGATGGAGGAATATTGTTTACTCAATTCAGCCACTTTATTGATATTATGTTTTGGGTATTTGGAGATGTTAGAAACATCAAAACCAATTTGAACAATTTCAATCATAATCACAATACAGATTTTGCGGATAGTGGAAATTCCATGTTTGAATTCGTCAACGGCGGAATGGGGAGTATTAACTTCTCGACCAGTGTCTGGGATACGAATATGGAGAGTTCAATAACCGTGGTTGGTTCAAAAGGAAGTGTTAAAGTGGGTGGCCAATATATGAATGAGATCGAATACTGCCATGTAGAGGACTACGAAATGCCCGAGTTACCTCCTACGAACCCGCCGAATGACTACGGTCCATTTAAGGGGTCTGCAGCCAATCATCACTACGTTATCGAAAACGTAGTCAATACTCTTGTTGGAAACGATAGTATTACCGCCAATGCCTTTGAAGGGCTAAAGGTGGTGGACATTATTGAACGTATCTACGAGGCAGCAGAATAACACAAGAGGAATAACGTCCAACGCTCCCATCACTTACTTTAGAAGTTAAATAGACATGATCGCTCTAATTTCATACAATACCCCTCATCGCAAAACCCAGGATCTAATTTTTAGCTTATTGGCGAGAGGTCATCAAAAACTTTATGTGATTGCGACTCCATTTGTTCAACGAAAGTCGTTTGTTCCCATATTCAGACATCGGCCTAGTAAGGCCATTGACGTCGAATTAGATACGTTTTGTCAACGGTTAAATATAGAATTGTCCGTCATGAATATTGACGATATCGATGCGTTTCTTTTGAAAAATTCGTTTGAGCATATCATCATATCTGGTGCCGGAATTTTGCCAGAAAATCTGGTAAAAAACCATAAAATTATCAATGGACACCCGGGCTATTTACCGAAAGTAAAAGGTCTGGATGCATTAAAATGGGCTATTTATAAAGGTGAACCAATTGGGGTAACCACCCATTACATTTCTGAAAAAGTAGATGAAGGTCTCCCTATTGAACGAAGAAAAATTCCAGTTTACTGCGAAGACACTTTTCACAGTGTCGCTTATCGCCAATATGAAACCGAAATTGAGATGCTGGTAAACAGCATTGAACTGATTGATCAAGACAAGACAGAATCGTTTGAATTAAGCGATGATAGTTACACGGCTACACGAAGGATGCCTCACCGTTTAGAAAAGCCAATGATGGAGCGTTTTAACGACCTGGTTCTAAATAGTCCATCCTTTGCCTCAGACCTCAATACATAATCGTTGAAGATTTGGTTATTTAGCTACTCGGAAATACTTACCAGGGAGTCCAACCCCAGACTTCTGGGTTATTACGAATATTTACAAAAGCAAGGCGATGAGCCTTGCTTTTGTTTTTTAAAGGGTTCTTCTTCTATTGACACACCTTATGATTATAAGGTAGCTTCATCCATATCTCAATGGTGGTTGTTTCGGTTTATGGTATTCTACTTTGACATCCTGTTGTTTAAACCCGTCGATACGATTTATTTTTATTCGCCTAACTCACTATTCACTGGCCTTTACTTAGTGTGCGCCCTACGAGGTGTTAAAATAGTTGTTGAAAAAACAGAGTTAGATTCCATCAAACCAAGGGAAAACTGGAAAGACAGAATAAACAAGATTTTGTATCGACTTGATGAATGGATATTCCCCTTATTCGCCGATCGAATCCTGGTTATTTCAGATAAATTGGAGGAACATTATAAGGAATCTACTCATCCTTTTGTAGTCAAAATAGGTGCATTTATTCCTTATCACTCTCTGAACGCTCCTACTGATCAACCTAAACAGAACTCGGATCAACATCCATTTACCATTGGTTATTTAGGGAGTTTCGGGCTTAAAGATGATATGGAGACCCTACTAAAAGCCTTTGGAGCAGTCAAAGCAAGGTATCCAGAAACTCAATTAAAGCTCATAGGTAAGATTCCGTTTGAATGGAGTGATGTACGACAAACGGAAGGAATTATCTGCACAGAAGAAATAAAATCGGAACGAATAGACCAGGAGTTAAGGTCGTGTAACGTTCTTGTCGCCATTCGAAAAGATGTTCCCTATTCACATTACGGATTCCCATCGAAACTTGCCGAATATTTAGCCGCTAAAACTCCGGTGGTCTGTACCCCATCATCAGATATCCCAAAACTTCTGAGTCATAAAGAACACGTGTATATAGTTCCGTTCGAAAATCATAAAGCCTTGTCGGAAGGAATCATTTGGGTAAAGGAAAACTCGGATGAATCTATGATGATGGCTCAATCCGGTTATCAGTGGGCTCTGAGTAACTGGCACCCAGACCATGTATTAAGTGCATGGTATTCTGCCGTTACATCCTAAGTATACCGTTCTATCTCTTTCTTAACGTCTTTCGATTTGATATCCTGACGTTTGTCGTAGTTCTTCTTACCACGACCCAATCCAATTCTCAACTTAGCGTACCCAGTTTCGGAGAAGTATAGCTCCATCGGAACTATGGTGTAACCCTGGTCTTTCATCTTGTTCCTCCACTTCTTGAGTTCAGACTTATTTAAGAGGAGGCTTCTTTCTCTTAACGGAGTTTGCGGGACGTAACCGGCATTCTTAAATTCGGCTATATGCATTCCTTTAATCATGATACCCGATTCGGTCAAAAAGCAGTAGGCCTCTGAAATGGAAGCTTTCCCGTCTCGAATAGATTTTACTTCAGGTCCAGTCAATACCATACCCGCATCGAATTCTTGTTCAATTGCATACTCGAACCTTGCCCTTCGATTTTTTATCCGTATTTCCCTAACCTTTTTGCTCATGTGCTTTCTCTTGGATCCGTGCCACTTGATCTTTCTTTAATATTTTCTGACCTATGGTTCCAACTGCTATTAACCGGTCACCTACGCGAGCCTCAAATCGACACTCAATTGTGTTTCCTTCCATTTTTGTAATCTCTGCCTCAAATTGAACCACCTGGTTTAAAAGGGCTGGAGATTTATGTTCTACCGTCAAATACGTACCAATTCCTTCCTCATCTGCATCTTTCATCTCCAAAACAAACAGTCTTCCTGTCCATTCTGCGTCTCGACCTAAAGCAAATGTCGCATAAAATGGGTGTACGATGCCACTTTCAAATTCGGCAAAATCCTCTTTCCTGACCTTTCTTGAAAAGGTTTTCTTATCCCCTACGTTAAACTTCGCTATCATGCCAATTCTATCAGGCTTACTCCTTCTCCTCCCATACGAACGTCTTCATACGTTATACGCTTAACGTAGGTTCGTTTGTGGTAATAATCTCGAATCACCTTCTTCAAAATACCATCGCCTTTGCCGTGTATCAATCGTAAATTATTTGCACCAATTATGATGGCATCGTCTATCCATCTATCAATTTCCTTAAGCGCTTCATCGGCTCGCATTCCGCGAACATCTTTCTCCATAGCAAAAGTCTGCTGGCGTTGCACGAACCCCACTTCCACTCGGGTCTTTACTTTCTTTTTATTTTCGATTACCGGTATTAAGTCTTCAAGCAAATAGGTTGATTTTATAATACCGGCTACGACAATTGCTTTATTTTTCCGAATCTCTACAATTTCCCCTTTGCTACTGGAATTAGGTATTTTAACCATTGTCCCTACGTCCAATTTTATTTCCTTCCGCTCAGGCTTTACGGGTCGACTAGAACCTAGGTTACTTTCGAGTTTTCCCTTACTCTGTTGAAGTTTGTTTCTTGCAATTCGAGTTTTCCGTTTATCTGCATCACTTTCCTTAATTGCCTTGATGGTCTGTTCGATTTCAGAATTGGCACCATCAATAATGTTGAGCGCTTTGTTACGGGCATTGCCAATAATATCGGCTTTCGACTTTTCGATGGATTTCTTTAAGCTTTGATACTCGCTTTTAATCTGATCTACAAAGGCTTCTTTTTCCTCCAGTCCCTTGAGCTTCTCCAGAACTTCTTTTCGTTCTAATTCCAGGGTAGACAGTAATTCATCGGTTTTCTGTTGTTTGATGTTAGATCGCTTTCTAGCCAACTTTATTATGTTTTGTGGCAAGCCAATATTCTGAGCAACTTCTAAGGCGAAGGAACTCCCTGGTTTTCCAACATCCAATTGATAAAGAGGTTTTAAACGTTTGGCGTCGTACATCATAGATGCATTTAACATGCCTTCTTCTTGCTTTGCAACGCTTTTGACATTACCAAAATGTGTAGTGACTGCTCCTCTTGGTCTTTTCTTATTGAGCTCAAGCAAGATGGCCTCAGCCATAGCACCACCAAAATTCGGGTCCGTACCACTGCCAATTTCATCAATAATGAGCATGGTGGTTGGTGTGCTTTTTTCAATAAAATACTTCATAGCCGTAAGGTGACTACTGTAGGAACTCAAATCATTTTCGATGGATTGATTGTCCCCAATATCAACAAATATTTGTTTGTAAAAACCTAATTCTGAATCCGAATCACAACAGGGTAACACCCCACATTGGAGCATGTATTGATTTAAAGCAAGCGTTTTTATGGTAACGGATTTCCCGCCAGCATTAGGTCCACTGATAACCAGAATCCGATTATCATCATTTAAAGCCAAACTCATGGGAACGGTCTTTTTATTCTTGCCCAGGTTAGCCTTGAATAACAGAGGATGGACCATGTTTTTGATCACACAGCTTGTAGACTTGGCAACCGTTGGTAGATTTGCATGGAGACTAACGGCAAGCTCTGCTTTGGATCTGATAAAGTCAAAGATCGCCATACGCTGACTGAAGTTCTTCAGGTCGGTCAGATACAACCGCGCTCTTTTGGTCAACTCCTTTAAGATTCGCAACATTTCGCGATCTCTCTCCAATTCCAGCTCTTTTTGTCGATTAGACGCCTCCAGAACCTCAATGGGTTCGATATACAAAATCGTACCGCCACCCGATTCGTCGTGCATAATGCCTCGAATCTTTTTTTTGTGCTCTGCAAATACGGGAATAACTAATCGGCCATCCTTAACCGTAATCTCCGTGTCTGAAGTCCATTTCTTTGCCGACGCCTCGTTGTATATCCGTTGAAGGATGCTGTATGCTTCTCTTTTATTTGTTTCAATGTCATCTAATAACGAAGCCAACTTTCTACTTGCGGTATGTTTCCAGTTGCCCTGGTCGTCAAAAACCCTTGAAATTTCTTCGATCAATTCAGCCGGTTCTGTAAAGTCCTTGATTAAATCGAATAAGAATTGGAAGTCTTCTTGCTTTTTTTCAAAAAACCGAAGCAGGTCAGCCATATCCATACATAAAGAACGAACTCCTGTAAGTTCCTCAACATCTAGAACAGCATGTTTCTCAGATAGCTTCTCTAAAAAAGGTCGTGCGTCGTGTTGACTGATAGACGGCTGAGTTCCCTGTTGGATGAGCCTGAGGTATTGATCCGTTTGATTTAACCATATATCAACCACCTTAAAGTTAGGAGAGAACTTGAGTCGATTTACAAGTTCTTTACCCGCAATAGACCTGCAACCCGTTCGCAAAAGCGTACGAATTTCACTAAAACCCAGTTTGTCTTCTATGTCTATCGGAAAATTCACTCCTCCATTTTATTTAATTGCTCAATAACATCTGCAGACAGTTTTTCCAACCATTTAGGATGGTCAATGTAAAATTCATAACTGCGTTCCACCTCTTCCGGAGTCAAATCATGCAATGCATAAATCACCTGGTATGAACTGTCAATTAAGT
>CAYZWM010000174.1:0-9217 GCA_964482155.1 uncultured Chitinophagaceae bacterium
CGTGGTTATCTGGGTCGATTTGACCCCGAAACCAGGAAAATTCAGGAATGGATCTCTCCAGGTGGGCCTAAGTCCAAACCATATGGCATTGCTGCAATTGGTAATGTGATTTGGTATAGCGAATCATCGGTGTGGCCCAATACGCTCGTACGTTTCGATACTGAGACACAGCGCTTTCAGTCCTGGGAAATACCGTCCGGCGGCGGCGTAATTCGCAATATGATGGCAACCTCTGATGGAAATCTGGTTCTTGCCTGTAGTGCCGTGAACCGTGTGGCTTTAGTCAAAATTGGTATTTAATTCGTATGGAGCTATCCCTTTAATTATATTGGAGAAGCAGAAGAGAGGTTTATTGTAAGAGCAAGGTTGGTGGAATAGGTATTATTATCAAAGAATCCTCACCAAGCGTGGGGTTTATTTGTTTATACCAAGTACAGGCTCACACCTTTTTACATATCGCCTATTAAAATTTCTGTGTAATTTCCTGTATGAAACGCCTCTGGGTCAAATAAAGGAATAGACAATGAAGATAATTAAACAACTCATTTTCTACTCTGGAATATTATTACTTATATCATGCTCAGAAGATAAAAACTCAAAAGTTTCTGTTGATTATACAACTATAAGTAAAGTAGCAGAAAGTATTTCAAATAAATCCTTTAACCCCTCGACGTTACTATGGCATAAAAAACCTGCAGAAGAGTGGGAAAATGCTTTTCCAGTAGGAAACGGAAGACTAGGTGCCATGGTATATGGTGGAATCAAAGAAGAGAAGATTCAACTAAACGAAGACACGTACTGGTCAGGAGGCCCTTATTCTACCGTAGTAAAAGGAGGGTATAAAGAATTGTCAAAAATTCAAAAACTTATTTTTGAAGGAAAGCCATTAGAAGCACACAAAATATTTGGAAGATACCTAATGGGATATCCTGTGGAACAACAAAAATATCAGTCTCTTGCCAATCTACATCTATTTTTTAATGAAGATTTAGAAGCAAAAAATTACAAAAGATGGTTGGATCTCTCTGAAGGAATTGCTGGAGTAGAGTATACAATCAATGGGGTTACTTACCTACGTGAAGTATTATCATCTCATGTAGATCAGACCATTGCAATTCGTCTCACAGCAAGTAAACCAGGAATGATTAGCTTCGATACAGAGTTAAGGGGTGTAAGAAATAGTGCACACTCTAACTATGCAACCGACTATTTTCGCATGGATGGAAAAGGTGAAAATGAATTAATTCTTACGGGAAAATCTGCAGACTATTTGGGAATAGAAGGTAAACTTAGATACGAGGCACGTGCACAAATACATGCTGACGGCGGGACAGTAGAAAGAGTTGGTACTCGAATAAAGGTTGCTAACTCAAATTCTGTAACCATTTTATTTGTTGCAGCTACAAACTTTATAAATTATAAAGATGTTAGTGGAAATGAGAAAGCTGAAGTCCAGAATTATTTAGAAAATTTAGATAACAAAGATTATGCTACCATTCGAAAAAATACGATAGAAGACTATCAAAGTCTCTTTGATCGTGTAGAACTTGACCTACCATCTACAAGCACGTCTTACCTACCTACAGATGAACGCATGGTAAGCATTCAGACAGACCCAGACCCACAAATGTCTTCCCTATCATACCAATTTGGAAGGTATATATTAATCTCTTCAAGTAGACCAGGTACACAGCCTACAAACTTACAAGGCATATGGAATAAAGATATGAACCCTTCATGGGATTCTAAGTACACAACGAACATAAATACGGAGATGAATTACTGGCCTGCAGAAGCATCTAACCTATCTGAATTAACCGAGCCTTTATTTAAAATGATTGAAGAACTTACTGATCAAGGCACAGAAGTTGCTAGTGAACACTATGGTGCTAAAGGATGGGTTTTTCATCAAAATACAGATATATGGCGTGTTGCAGCACCAATGGATGGACCTACGTGGGGAACATTTACTGTTGGTGGTGCTTGGCTAACAACACATCTATGGGAACATTATCAGTTTACTCAAGATCTAAAATTTTTAGAAAAAGTGTACCCAATTATAAAAGGTTCAGTTGATTTTTTTATGGATTTTCTTGTAGTACATCCCAACGGAAAATGGTTGGTTACTAATCCATCAAACTCGCCAGAAAATCCACCTGAGGGACCTGGATATAAATACTTCTATGATGAGGTTACGGGGATGTACTATTTTACTACAATAACTGCTGGAGCTACCATGGACATACAGATACTTAAAGATCTATTTAAATATTATGGTCAGGCAACACAGATACTAGGTAGAGATAAAGAATATGCTCAGGAAGTTCTAAAAAGTAGAGAACGTTTAGTGCCCTCCCAAGTAGGAAAAGATGGAACCTTACAAGAATGGATGGAAGACTATGGACAACTAGAGGAAAAACATAGGCATTTTTCACATATGTATGGATTATTTCCAGGAAATGTCCTCTCAAAGAAAAAAACCCCAGAATTTGTTGAACCTATTAAGGCTGTCCTCGAGCAACGAGGTGATGGCGGAACAGGTTTTTCAAGGGCGCGGAAAATGGCACTTTGGGCTAGGTTATCAGATGGTGACCGTGCAAATTCAATATATAAAAGTTATCTTCAAGAGCAATGCTACCTATCTCTTTTTGCTAAGTGCTATACCCCACTACAGGTTGATGGTAGTTTGGGAGTAACTGCTGCAATTTCTGAAATGCTAGTTCAGTCTCATGAAGATGGTATTGAATTATTACCTGCACTACCTAAGGAATGGGACGCTGGAAGATTTAAGGGAGTATGTACAAGAGGTGCTTTTGAACTCGACATGCAATGGGAAAATAACGCCATAAAAACAGTAGAAATACTCTCAAAAGCAGGTAAAAACTGTAAAATTAGTACAGATAAAAATGCACAAGTTTTTAGAGATGGAAACCCAGTTCAGTTTAAAGAAAATAATGGATATATAGAATTTCCAACAGAGAAAGGGAATATCTACACCTTAAAATATTAACAATGTCACTTATACAAATAAATGATAAATTAATTTTTTAATTTTATCAATATGAGCCTTCTCTCGGGGGCTTTTTTGTTTGTAGGATGATGATTTATATGTTAGGTATTGGACTGGCCCGGGTACTGGAAACTCTTGCTTCAGCAGAACAGTAAATGCCGGTTTTAGCCTTGGTTTATTCTGTTATCTATACCAAAACATTATTTACAAAAGGAAAAATCAATTCTCCAAATCAACTATAGCATCTGCCTCTATTTCCACGAGGTAGCCTTCTCCTACTAATCTGGCTTCTACCAACGTATTGGCAGGCTGTATATCCTTGAAGCGTTCTCCGTGTGCTCGTGCAACAGATTCCCAATCATTGATGTTATTTATAAAGACCCTGGTGCGAACGACATCTTCCAGTTTACCACCCAATGACTCAATCGCTCCTTGTATCTTATCGATCACAAAATGGGCTTGTGCTGCTGGATCATTTCCACCGATCATTCTTTCACCGTGAGTTGCTGTCGTTCCGGATACAAAAATGCGATTGCCTTTACGTACAGCCCGGGAATATCCAGCCATATCTTCCCATATCGTACCACTGAGTACCTTGGTTCGTTTGGAATTCATCTCAATTGGGGTAAATGGAGTTGGCACTGTATCAAAATGATGTGTCATATCACCAGTAGCAGTTAAAATCGGTGTCTTTCTATATTCATCCCCGCAATCACTAGGCACAGGATCAAGCTGCATTTGAAATTCGCGAATAAGGTTTTTATCATCTTTATCTAACTGAAACTCAAATACCTTCAGGTTCTCTTTTATATGCTCTTTTTTACCTAAACGGGCACCAATGATTACACCTCCTACGGCTGGTTGCTCCAGCATATACCTAATGGCGATATTCGCTATAGACATACCATGTTTTTTAGCGATTTTCTGCACAGTTTTAAGTAATTGCTGAAACTTTTCCCACCCTCCTGTAACATTAATAAATCGCTTATACTTCATTTCTGACCAAGTTGAAAGCTTAGCTATTGATGGTTCAGGTTGGTCTATCCATTTTTCTGAGAGGAAACCACCTGCCAGCACCCCGTATGCTAAAATCTTTAAACCAAATTGTTCACATACCGTTGCCATTTGGTCTCTAGCCCTTTGGTCAATCAGGGAATAACACACCTGGTTCGACACGATATCAATGCCGCTGGACACAACAATTCGTAGATGAGCCGTATCGAAATTTGTGAGTCCGATATGCCTTATGAGGCCTTCTTCTTTTAACTCCTGCAACCAGAAAAGGCAATCCAGCCAATTTGGATCTGCATAGTTCCATGCGTGAAATTGTATTAGATCCAGAGTGTCTAATTGCATCCTTTTTAAGGACAAATCTACGGCAATTCGAACATCTTTCTGGGTTATAAGCCCTGGCTTTGGGACCCACTTTGTTAATAATTGTAGTGTATTCCCATGAAGTCGTTTTTTATTGAAAGTTCCAGCGATGACCTCCGCTGACCCGTAATGATCTGCCATATCGAAGGTGGTAAACCCGGTATCTACGTACGGACTCATTGCTTTTGCTGTTTCTTCAGGGTCAAGTTTAGTCCCACCCTTTTCCATATCTGCAATCTGCCACAAACCCATCAAAATGCGGGATATTTTAAGATTTGGCGCTAATTCACAGTATTCTACCATAAGATTATGTTTTTATTCAGGGGGTAGATTATTAAACAGTTGATCGGTATCAATACCTTTTTTTTTCAGGATAGCAAATTCTTTGAAAAAAATTATGGAAGCAATAGTCATGACAATTAGCCAGATTGTAGTTGAATGGTAATACCAAGCTTCAACATCCGAGGAAAGATCTTTCCAGATATGGATAATAAGGAAACTTGATAAAATAAGGATACCAGCCCATCCTAATACCTTTTGAATGCTTCTATTACGGATAACTTTGATTTCACGTGTCAAAGTTGGATTTATTCTTGAAATCATTACCAGGGTAATACACATCAACAAGAAATTGACCATCATGGAGGTCACCATGATATCAATCCCTAAAAAGAAATCGCCGGCAAAATGGCTCCCTAAAATTCCTATACTGGCCATTCCTCCACTCATCAGGATTGCTATATGAGGAGTGTGAAAACGCGGATGAACATATGCTACATTCTTGGGGAATATGCCGTCTTCTGCCCATGCAAACATTAATCTTGATACAGCTAGCAACATCGCTGGCAAGTCGTTTATAAGAGCAATAGCCGCTCCTGCAACAATGACAATAGTGAGTCCTGAAGGAAGTATATAATTTAACATTCCAGGGGCAGTAATATCTTTACTGATGGCTTCCTGTGCTACAAAAGTCCATGGTACAGCGTGGTAAACAGCAGCAGTAAATAATATATAAAAGCTTCCCACTACGATCATAGTAAGTGCTATTGCCAGCGGCAAAGATCGAGATGGATTTCGGGCTTCCCCTCCCGCCTGCGCGATAGAATCAAAGCCTATGAAACTGGCAAACAACACAGCGGCTGCTGTTATTAATGTTTTGATATTAAATGTACCATTCACTTCCGGAATATGAACCCTACCCTCCTTAGCCAGCAAGCCGGCGGCAAAATCTTCATGCGTAAAGAAGAAGCCTGCAATAATTACAATGGCCCCTAGGAAAAACATCAAGAACATTAGTGGAATTACTATACGTTCGTACAATCTGGTACCTTGGATATTGACAATTACAAATGTCCACAATAATAAGCCTGCTAAACTTACCCGCACCCAGCCCGTTTCGAGTAAAGCTGCCGTCTCCTGCCAGTCTAATGCAAATGCTATATCCCTGATGAAGGGAACAATAACGTAAGATACAACCCCTATTACGATCGACAACCCAAACCATTGTGAAAAACTGGCAACAAATCCTAAATATGGATTAAGGCCTCTGCTTGCATAGATGTAGCTCCCGCCTGCTCGAGGCATTGCTGATGCCAGAATACTGTAAGCAAATGCAGCTAAAATGGCTGGTATAGCTGCCAAAAGAAAAGCCGGCAGGACATAGGGACCAATGCCGGGTACATTGCGTTGAATCATGAAAGGCATCACATAGATGGAAGCACCTAACATCGAGCAGATACCCGTTGCAGTTAACCCTAGAGTTCCCATTTCGCGGGTAAGGCCCGTTTTTAAGGTAATGTCAGTGGAGACTTTCATATTAAATATTGATTCATCGCAGTTAAATTATGTTTAACATAATCAAAATGAAAATATTACACAAGGAAAACGCACATTGATACATTGGTCAAACTAGAATGTTAAAGGGTCATTAAACTTTTTTAACTGTTAATTCTAGCACTGAGACTTATTCTATTGGAGAAGTGATAATATCGTTAGGCAATGTAATATTCTGGCGAAGGATGTCAGGCAGACCAAAAAGATGGTACTGTTGATATAACGCCTCACCCAAAGGGATAGGATTTAAGCAAGAGCCCCGCAGTAGCGGGCTTTTTTGTTTGTGGGACAATTTATGTGTAATTTTCCGTATGAAACGCCTCAAGTGGTATTCACGGTTTACACCGGTATTAATTTCAATTAACGGTTTTTTTGCAAAAGAATTTTATATAGTAAACCAAGTACTATTCAAGGATATGTATATGTTTAAAGGTATAAAATAAATCCTGTAAATTCAGACAGAGCATTTGGATTAAAGGATTATAATGGCAATATTTGATGATGAATCAGAACCTGGAAAATGGAATAAATATATTAAAATGAATTATGAATTTTTTGGACAAGAGGCACCATAATGAAAACATTAGATGTACATGACAAAAATCCAAAGGAAATAAGTTCTTTGGTTGAATTATTTGTTGATACAGATGAAAGACCTTTACAGATAATTACTGATTATGAATTTTATTCTAAGAGGAAGGAAGTTGTTAAAGAAATTTTAAATAGAAAAAGAAAACAGGGAGATATGCAATATTACTGTCTGTTTAATACACCCTACGTTACTTGGAGAATTTACAAATGAGTATATTCAAGAAGCGTAAGCGTAAAGAAAAACAAAAATATACAACTGATGCAATTACATTTAATAAATCAGGAGTACCTAAAGAACATCCAATTAAAGATAGAGAGTTTAAAGGTGCTTTTGGTACGGGTGTAAAGGAAAAAGAATATCCATACAATATAGAATGACAACTTTAAGATTTGAAGATATAATTAAATGATTGATGTGGATATCGTCATGACCTTATTTAGCAGTGCGAATGAATTAAACTGATTCGATATTGATGTCATTTAAAACTAAACGATGGCTTTCGATACTGGCAGTCCCGGTTGCTCTGATTTTTATCTATGTTATAACGATGCAGGTTCGTCATCCTGAAACGCGTTGGGACTGGAATGAAATTGAAGTAGATACAATGGATTTTCCCTCAGGGTTTCAGTGGGGCGTGGCAACAGCCGCACATCAAGTAGAAGGTAATTGCATAAATAACTGGTCGAGATGGGAAAAAGATATAAAAGAAGATGGTGGTGGCCGTATCCATAATGGTGATATCTCGGGCTTAGCATGTGATCATTGGAATCGTTATAATGAAGATATATCATTAATAAAGGCGTTAGGAGTTGATGTTTATAGATTTTCAGTTGAATGGAGTAAGATTGAACCAGAAGAGGGAAAGTTTGATATTATTGCACTGCAACATTATAGAGACGTCGCTACTGCCTTAATAACAGCTGGCATTACCCCCGTTGTTACGTTGCACCATTTTACAAATCCTCTTTGGTTTGAGGATATGAGCGCTTTTGAAATTGAAGATAATATTAAATATTTTATTCGATTTAGCGAATATGTTTTTGAAGGACTAAAAGATAAGGTCCATATTTGGTGTACGATAAATGAACCTGCTGTTTATACAACTCAAGGATATTTCAATGGAGTCTTCCCACCAGGTAAACAAAATCCTGAATTAGCTGGTATTGTTATGAAAAATCTATTACTAGCTCATACTAGCGTTTATAAGAAATTAAAAAACCATGAAGATGGAAAAAATCACCAAATTGGAATTGTAAAGAATATTTTTCCATTTGATCCCTATAATCGTTGGAATCCTTTAGACTGGTTTGTAAGTAGAACTTTAGATGGTGTTTTTAATCAAGGTGCACTTGATTATTTTCAGACAGGTGAGTTTCAGTTTAGTATGCCAGGTATGGATAAAGTAACAATTAAAAATTCTGAAGGTATAGGAGCATTAGATTTCATTGGTTTAAATAATTATTCACATCAGAGAGTGAAATCCCAATTAAATTTAAATAACTTTTTTCGATTTGAGTTCTATCCTGAAGAAGAAATGACTGATATGGCTTATCCAATTTATCCAGAGGCAATTTATCGTTCAATAAAAAGAGTTGTTAATCTTGGGGTGCCGATAATTATAACAGAAAATGGTGTTGCTGATAAAAAAGATAGCCTTAGGTCGATTTACATTGAGCGTTATTTATATGCAGTATCTAAGGCTATTTCTGAGGGAGCGGATATTCGTGGATATTATTATTGGTCTTTAATGGATAACTTTGAATGGGCTGAAGGGTATGAAATGAAATTTGGATTATACGAAGTTGATTTTATAACTCAAAAAAGATCTCTTAGAGAAGGTTCAAAAAGATACAAGGATATTGTATCCAGGTTTTCTAATAAATGATTTCTATAGATGTATTAAAAAATATTAACCCTTTTTAATTTCAGTAATCACACCAGGAGGAATTCATGAATAAAAAGATCAACATACGCGTCATATTTACTTTAATTATATTTACAGCGGCGTGGGGAGGGGATGATTACAAAATGCCGCCGAAGGCAATTGCAGATCTTGTAGATGCACCGGGAACGCCTGGCGTCAGTGTGTCTCCCAATAAAAAACATATCCTCATTCTGGAAAGAGCCAGCCTCCCATCTATCGAAGAATTATCCCAGCCGGAATTACGGCTGGCGGGACTGCGGATCAATCCGGTCACCAATGGCCGAAGCCGAACCCGGTATTATACGGGCATGATTATTCAGGATTTAGGTAGCGGCACACAAAAACGCGTGAAGGGGCTACCCAAAAATGGCCGCATTTCGAATGTCAGCTGGTCACCCAACGCAAAACACATTGCCATGACCGTGACCCATGGCGCCCAGATTAATCTTTATCTGGTCAAAGCAGCCAGCGGCCGTGCATCATT
>CAYZWM010000175.1:0-9136 GCA_964482155.1 uncultured Chitinophagaceae bacterium
ATATTTTCCGACAAGTAAACTCCCGTCTTTTGATGATTCTTCCTGATCGTGCATGGATAGAATGGCCTCCATTTCTAAATCCCATTCATTTGGAAAATAAAGCCCGCGTTCTTGTACCCAATCATCGAAATCTTTCAGAGTAATTTTATTGGGTGAGGTCAATACTCTATGGTTCGGTTTGAGCAATAAGACATCTGCATTTTCTTCGGTTACCCGATCTCTAGACAGCTTTATTTTAGCAGGGCCCAACGGTTGTGATTTAAGCCGGTGACTGGTGTTGTATTGCATAATCAAGTTGCCTCCATTTTGAACATACGCCGTCAACACTTCATTCGCAGAACCAATGTTCTCCAACGTATTTAGCGCGCGAATTCCGAACACAATTGCATCGTACCGGCTAAGTTCATTTTGAAGTAGGTTCGAAACGGTAAGCAAGTCAACTTCAAAACCCATTTCGGTAATACTTGCAGGTACTTTATCTCCAGCACCCATGACGTAACCCACGCGATCGCCTTCTTTTTTAAGGTCGATTTTAACCACTTTGGCCTCTGCACTTGGGAACACGGCCAAATGAGGTACATGGTCGTAATTCAATTGATGAATCCCCATGCTATATACCTGGACATTGTCCTTGAATATGGCGCGTATGTTGCCTTCACTTTGTCCTGAAGGCGGTGTTATCTCAAACGAAAAGTGTTTCACCTCTCCCACAGTTTTGAACGATGTTTTATGGAAAGCCGGCATTGATTTCCAACCATCTGGTACAAAAACCTCGACATATCCATCCATTCCAGCCTTACCGGCTACGACTTCAACATCAATTTGTTTGGATTGCTCCTGCGTAAATACATAAACCTCATTGGACAAATTGACCATCATATCTGGAGTAACGACCAGGGGTTGGATAATTTGACCTTTTACCGGATCTGTGGTTCTGTGTTTTAAAGGGACGATAACCTTTACAATCTGATCCAATATGTGCAATTCGAGCTCCAAATTAAATGGGTAATCCTGCTCCGGCTTTCCAACCTGTTGTTGGTTATTGACCGTATACATTCCGTTTTGCCGGTCACGCCTCAACCAGTAGGGTTGGCCACTTACATTTTCTGGAATATGCCAAACCAGTTTTTGTGCGTAGTTTGAATTTAAACTTGTCCATGTAAACGGAAAGATATCCGGCAAGCCTACGCCTTTAACGGACTTTAAACCTACGTCCTTAGAATTTACTCTTACCTGTAAGTTAGACTCAATTTCCTGTCCAATAACAACCCGTTGTTCTGAACAATATGCCGTGGCCTGTAACCCAATACAATCGAGAATAATCCCGTTCAGATCTTCAAGCTTTCTTGGCGCCAAATGATGATCTTTTAACTCGCGAATCTCCTCGCGAATGGCGAGCAAAGATGCCACAGAGTTCGATGGGTTTGTTACATCAAACGACTTGATTACCGACTCAATAAGTTTATCGATTTTGGTGTTATCCGTTACCTCTTTCCAGGAGGTTGGAATGTTTTCGAAAAGACTAATTGGTGCCGTATTTCCTCCAAGTATCTGAAGATATTCCCATTGTTCGCCCAAAACCGGAGAGCTTCCAAAGCCCTGGCTCTTGTGTTGACTTCTGCTTTGTGCTGAAATTTCCGAGCCTGTCTTTCCTAAAAGGGGTAGATACTGGTTTACATTAATTTTTATATACTCATTTGGGTTTTCTGCAACCACCTTATCCATTTTCTCAACGCTGCCATAAAACCAGTAACTCGTATTCCAATAGATGTTTTTGGCTTCCCAAACCTCTACAAACTCCAATTGATCTGGAAAACGATTTGGATCAGCCGCAGCGGTAAATGCCTCCATGGCCAATTGAGCAGATGCCGTGTGATGTCCATGAGTAGGCCTCTTTGGGTTTACATCTGGCGAAAAACGTGTAATAATAATATCCGGTCGAACCTGCCTAATTACCCAAACCACATCGGCTAAAGTGGCTTCCTTATCCCAAAAATTAAAGGTTTCTTCTGGTGTTTTAGAATACCCAAAGTCAATGGCTCGGCTAAAATATTGATGCCCGCCATCAATTTTTCTAGCGGCAACCAGTTCCTGAGTACGTATAAGTCCCAACTCTTCCCCAATTTCAGTACCAACCAGGTTTTGTCCTCCATCTCCACGGGTTAAACTCAAATAAGAGACGTCTGCCATCTTCGAGTTTGTTAAGTAACTGATAAGACGGGTATTCTCATCGTCAGGATGAGCAGCAATGTAGAGGACGGAACTCACATTTTTAAGTCGTTGCAAATCATGAACGATTTCAGACGACGGTTTTGTCGATTGCCCAAACGCGGTTAAGGCCACCATGGTTATGGTTAGAAAGCCAGCAACTTGTATTATTCTATTCATGTATATTTTCCAAAAAATTTAGAAGGTTTTCGTTACAACGCACCAATATTTCATATACCTCTTCAAATCCGTTCATTCTTCCATAATACGGGTCTGGTACATCACTACCTTTATCCAACGGATCAAAATCCCTCATCATAAACAACTTTGCTCGTCCCTGGTTTGGTTTGTCCACTCGCATTATGTTTTGCATATTCGAGTCGTCCATGGCAAGAATGAAGTCGAAGTTCATAAAGTCTGCCGATTGAAACTGTCTCCCAACGCTAGGTAGAACTACGTTATGTCCATTGGCCGTTTCTATCATCCTGTGATCTGGTTGTCTTCCAATGTGGTAGTTTGCCGTACCCGCAGAGTCCACAACATAATCCTCTTCCAGTCCTTTTTCTTTGAGCAAATGAACAAAAACACCTTCCGCCATGGGTGATCGGCAAATGTTTCCAAGACAAACAAAAAGTACTCTCTTTTTCACTTCTCAATAATACGTGATTTCCCTTTTTGGTAAACACGGAAACTTACCAATATTTGTACATATGAAATTCATTACACTCTTGTCACTCAGTATGATGCTTTGTACGGGTTTAAGTTGCACCGACAACTCCTCAACTGCTGAGACCCCAAAGGTAAAGACATATGCCGTAGGACACGTATCTACTCGACTAGGGGAACTTATTTTCTGGTTATACGATGAAACACCAAATCACAAAGCCAAGTTTATTGAACTTGCTGAAGCTAAACACTATGATCAATTTACGTTTAACCGAGTGATTAAGAACTTTGTCATTCAGGGCGGTTGTCCGGATTCTCCTAGTTATTTTACGAATTCTCCGTACTTGTTAGAGCCTGAGTTTAATGACAGCCTCTTACATCATTATGGGGCTTTGGGGATGGGCCGGGATGATAACCCAGAAAAAAAATCAAATGCCTGCCAGTTTTATATTGTAAACAAGGAACAGGGGTTGCCGAACCTGGATGGAGAGTATATGATATTTGGAACGCTCATAACGGGTAAAGATGTGCTTGAAGCCATTGAAATGGAACCAACGGATGGAACAAATACACCCATAACCGACATTCCTTTGAGTGTTCGTATTGAACGTTATTCTGCCCAGTATCTGTTAGACAGCCTGGGGTTTAACATACCCTGATCTTGGCAAATGTGTTTCTTTGTTGAACCACAACCAAACCATCATGACTCCGCAATAAATCCAAACCGCTGGTTCGAACCAATTCCCAGCCATTTCGCTATAGACAAACGGAATGCCTGCAGCAATTACAATTAGACGGATGGAATCCAATATTTTCGACCCTGCTTTTTGGTCCATAAATCGGCCCTGTACCAATACCGAAAGCAATATGGTGCCCACCAAAACCATCAAGTGTTTGTTGTACCATAAATCGCTAAACTGAGCTTCTTTTGGGTTGTCTATCAGGCCAAACATGGAGATAAAAAACGCTAAGGTTAACAGGTTATTAACCAGCATATAAATTCCAAACGGCCTTGACATGGGCACTGCATGTACCAAACGGTTGCCCTGCTCATCTTTTTTATATTGATCTGGAAGATATCCTACATCCCTGGGTGTCCATTCGGGTTTAGCAAAAAACAATTTGATTTTGTCTTTAAAACTGGCAGTCATGCTGGCTCGTTTAAAGAGATCTTTCCAATAAAAGAAATTGGAGTTAAATGCACTTTCACTCTCAAATCCAGTGGTAATACCATACTCGGGCTCTTCTTCTTCTGGTGTATAGGTTTTAAACATTCTATCCCAGATCATAAAGATGTGACCGTAGTTGTGATCTATGTATTTCTCATTGCGCGAATGATGAACCCGATGGTTAGATGGAGTTGAAAATATTTTCTCTAAAAAACCAAGTTTGCCAATTAGACGGCTGTGCGTTATGAATTGGAAGGCACCTAAAAATACCATCGTCTGTAAAACCTGAATTGGATCAAAACCCACAACGGGCATCCAGATAAAGAACAACGATCGATTAAATACCGCAAAAAAGGAAACTCGAAACACGGTAGATACGTTTACATCTTCACTTTGATGATGGACAATATGGGCAGCCCAAAGAAAGTTTACCTCATGGCTTAATCTATGGTGCCAGTATGCAACGAAATCAGTCACCACAAGAGCTATAAACCAGGTAAATGGGTTGGTTGGAATATGCCATAAAGCGACGTTGTTAAAAACATAAACGGCCGCCTGAAAGAACACAAAATACCAAAAGAAAGCAACGAGTCTCTCTAGAATGCCACAGGAAAGATTTGACATGATATCAGAAAACGAATACGTATTGATGTTTTTACGTACTGCCACAATCTTCTCTACGATCATTACAAGCGCTAAAACACCTACCAGAATAATCCAGCCTTTAAGCTCCATTTACTTAATTTTTGGGCAAAACTACAAAAACGGAGCGCCAAATCCGTCTAAATGATCACAATCATCTATGATTTTTGACCCTTAACAATGCGATAGAGCCCTGAAAACATGATGGTCATAAAAATTGCCATTAACACATGGCTGATATCGTGATAGTTAAACCATCGACTAACACTTAGTTGGTTCGAATATACCAAACCTGGAATAATGCTGTACCCTAGGGCACCAATAATCAACCGACTGCCTGAAATTTGTAGTTTTATGAATGAAAACAGATGAAGGGGTAGGACAAAACCAATCAAGGCAACCAGAGAGTTGATTTGAACGACTTTAAATGCCTCTGCGATTCCAGTAGATAGTAATCCAATCATCAGGGAAATAGCCGTAATCCATTGAACTACAAACCACATGGGCAGTCCTTTTTTTAACATTATGGGAATCCTATCCTTAACCAACAAAAAACTACCGTATTGTAAAAACATCAATCCCGTAGCACCACACATCCAACCGATTGATTTGAATAAAGGACTTACATAGGCCTGCAGTCCATGACCCAGCCATGCAGCACTTGTCATACCCACGGCAAAAATCAAAAAATATCGCTTAAACCAAGGGTAAGAGGCTGATTCTGAAGTCTTAATCTTTATAAAAAAGTAGAAAGCAGTCCAGCAAACCAGTGCCACCAAAAAATCGGTTAAGGTGGTTACAGGCTCTCGGAATTCAAAGCTTCCCAGAAATACGGTTGGGTTTAAAATTGATTCTACTGACACCCGACAAATCTACGACAGCCAATCGAACTACATGTCGTAATTATTGAATTACGGCATTGAGTTTCTCCCAAAGGTCGTTTTGAAAATTAGTCGGCACTAAAGATGCGTCTGGGTTATCTCCCATACGAATTACGATCAATTTTTGACTGGGTACAATGTTTAACAATTGACCATTCTTTCCCATTGCTGCATACATATCAGATGGTGCATTTTCGGCAATCGCCTTTGGAAAAGTAAGCTGTAAACCTGGAAGGCGATAGGACTGCTTACCGTTTAGCCACCATAAATAGCCATAGGAAAGGTTAATATCTTGGGATGTATTGACCATTTGTTTTAGGTACAGGTCGTCACCCAGAATTACCGCATTATCCCATTTGCCTTTATTTAACACCAACAGACCGAAACGGGCCATAGACCTTGCGGTACTGAAGTATACATGGTTGTACCCCAGATACCTCCAATCACCATCCATTCCTATCGGATCTCGAAGTTGCGTATTGAAATAATCATCAAATTCCAATTGAGTAGCGCTTTGAATGACACTATCCAAAAGTGTATATGGTGCATTGTGGTATGCCCAGCGAGACCCTGGTGCCCCTTTGAATGTTAAGCACGATTTCTCTGTGCAATCGGATGTCGTTCCTGCATCGTCCAAACCAGAAGTCATGGTAAGGTGATTTCGGATTGAAATTTTATTCTCCTGTTCGGTCGTCAGACTAGTCCATTTTCCCAAATAGCTGGAGGTTTTATCCTGAATATTCAAATATCCGTCTTCTTGTGCCTGCCCAATTATAAAAGAGGTCAGGGTTTTTCCTGCAGAAGCCCAATACCAAACAGACTTTTTACTGAACTCTCCTATATTCAGTATATCCTTTCCGGCATAATGCTCCAACACAATCTTTCCATTTTTAAGGACCAGAAACGCACGTGTGCCTCCATCATCCAAAAACGTATATAACTCGTCAATTTTAGACGTGTCCCACCCCAATTCGTGCGGCGATGTGGTTTCCCAATCTGCAGCACCATTTGTAGGGAAATATAATGCTGTATTATCCGGAGCCCCAGAACCTGGCTCAGGTGTATCGTCATCCTGCTTGCAACTGCCTAAGCAAAATACAATTAAGGTCAGGACTATAATAAAACGAAGTTTAACCATATTGATCTGTGTAAATAACAAATATACATACTCCAAACGTCAGAGGATTGTCGCATAGTGCCTTCTCTGTCCGCTTATCAGTTTTATATCCGTTGTGAGTTTAGACGAACAATGTTTAACTGTGTAAGATGGCTGTACCAAGCACGCATAAAAAAACCCCAGAGAAATTCTCCGGGGTTTTTTGTTTCAATTGGTCGTACTAGTTCTTCACGAACTTGACAATTTTCACGCTTCCATCAGTCGCAGTAATGTGCGCAAAATAGTAGCCTGTAGGTAGTGTAGATATATCAATCCTTTTGCTATCGCTTAATGCGGAGCTTATTAATTCGTTGCCAGCAGAATTAAAGACTTTGACCGAGGTCAGGTCTTTATCGGCTATAAAACCCACCTGGCTCGTAGAAGGAACCGGATACACCTGGGCTTTCCAATCCGAAGTAGGTGCGGTAAACTCTTCTATTCCAGTTGTCGTAGTAGTCGTACTGCTCGTCTGTTGTTGAGGTGGTAACGGTGCAAGTGAACTTCTACGTGCTCGAGGGTTAATGATGATCCTTTTCGAAACTCGAACCACACAACCGGTTACGGTATCTTTAGCAATCAAGGTTATTTTATACGTCCCCGTTTTGGTATACGTATGCTTAACAGGATTTCCTCTTTTGCTTGTTCCGTCTCCGAAACTCCATCCATAAACTACGTTTTTGCTGTTGCTTCGTGCCTTAAATCGTACCGTGCTTTTGTTTACACTGTATCGAAAATCTGCCTTTAGTTTACATGGTTTTTCAATCACCACTTTTTTGCAGATGCATACTTTACACTTGGTTCTAGGGTTAAAAACGATCAGACAAACTTCGTAAACACCATACTTTCTGTATTTGTGGTTCGCGGTTTGCTTGTGTCCAGATGTACCATCACCCCATGACCAGAAGTAAACTAAATTGCTATCGTTGGCTTCTGCTTTTACACGCATTTTCTTTCCATCAACAACAATTTTAAAGTCTGCTTTCAGCTTACAGTCGTTGCCTTTTTTGATTTCAACTCGTTTACACTTTTTAGCCGTGCAACCTGAAGTACCTGTGGTGGTTTTACCTGCATAGGCCTTAACACACACCTCATATACACCTGGCTTTTTGTAGGTATGTTTAACCGGGTTTCCAGTAGCTGTATTTCCGTCGCCAAAACTCCAAACAAATCGAGCTGTAGAATCATTCGACTTCGCTTTGAATTTAAAATCACTTCCATGCTGACTAGATTCAAAATTAACTTCCAGGCGACAAGGTTTGTGTACCTTAATTTCAACACATTTACGTGCGACACACCCGGATGCTGTATCTTTAGCAATTAGACAAACGGTATACTTTCCTGCTTTACTATATGCGTGTTTTACCTCTCGACCTCTAGCGGAGGAACTGTCTCCAAATGTCCAACCATAAACAACTGTTTTGCTATTTGATTTAGCGACAACTTTGATGTTTAATCCATCAGATCGCAAGTCAAAGTCCACTTTTAGGTGACATGGGTCTTCCACTTTTACTTCTTTACACAATCGTGTAACACAACCCGTAACGGTGTCTTTTACTTCGAGACAAATCTTGTATTTGTGCTCTTTCCTGTAGGTGTGTTTTGCTGTTTTCCCTCGTGCAGAAGTGCCATCTCCGAAAGACCAATGGTAAACAGCATGTTTGCTGTTTGATCTGGCTTCAAGCTTTACACTCAGGTCATTTACCTTAACGTCAAATCCCGCTTTTAAGGAACAACCCGTAATCACAACTCGTTTACAAACCACAGTCGAGCACCGTTTATTGGTAGCAGAATCATAGGCATAAGCCGTAAGGCAAACTTTGTAGTGACCTGCAGAATCGAATTTGTGGCTAACGTTTTTGCCTTTTGCAGAATCGCCATCCCCAAAATCCCAATAAACAGCTAGAGCATTGCTTGATGTTCTTGCCTCAAATTTGACTGTTTTAGATGTGTTGTTTACCGCAAACTTGAAATCTGCCTTCACACAACCTGATGTTTGAGCCGTACTTTGGCTACCAACCACCAAGCCCAAGAGTGAGAATAATGTGAGAAGTGTTTTACCTGGTAAACCAAATCTCCGTGTACTTTTTTTCTTCATAAATGTATTAAGTATTTTATCTAGTAAGTATTTACACTTTAGTCTTGCCCTTTTTACGATGGTTGCATTACATCAAAATAATTTATCGTATTCACCTCATTATCAGTGATATAAATTAAGTGTGTAGGCATGATCAACATCAACCAATTCATAAGATCATTAAAAAACGACTACCTTTACTACCCAATTGAACTCAGATGGACAACACCATATTAGACGATCTTAAGGACAACGCCCTGAGCCTAAAACGGATAATATTTCGATGGGAAACCAACCGGATAACGTATAATGTTATCCTGGTTTTTGCGATTATAGCCAT
>CAYZWM010000176.1:0-3972 GCA_964482155.1 uncultured Chitinophagaceae bacterium
AAAACACAATAGAATACAGCACTTTCAAATCCCTCAAGAAGGTTTTGTTCTCCAACCGAATACCTTGTATTTAGGCGTTACGGAAGAATATACGGAGACACACGCCCATGTTCCCTTCCTGGAAGGAAAATCAAGTACGGGCAGATTTGGTATCGACATACACGCAACAGCGGGTAAAGGCGATGTTGGATTTTGCAATACCTGGACATTGGAAATATCGTGTGCGCAACCGGTTCGCATTTACCGAGGCATGCCTATAGGTCAATTGATCTACTTTACGGTAGAGGGCAACATCAAAACCCTATACAACGAAAAGAAGGATGCCAAATACAACGACCGAACAATCCGACCGGTTGAAAGTATGATGTGGAAGAATAGCTTCTAAGGTGTAATTGCTCCGCCAGTCCGACTTACGATCTCCATAAGCACAGCACATAGCATCGCGCCATACGTACCCAGAGCGTAGCCCATTACGGCTAATAACACGCCTACAGGTGCTAATGATGGATGAAACGCTGCTGCCACAACCGGTGCAGAAGCTGCCCCCCCAATATTTGCTTTACTGCCGACTGCCAGAAAGAAGAAAGGGGCTCGTATGAGCTTGGCGACCAGAATGAGTAAACCCGCATGAAAAGCCATCCAGATCAAACCGACCAATATCAGCAATGGATTTTCAAGAATTTGCATGACATCCATTTTCATACCAATGGTAGCCACAAGAATGTAGATAAACACACTGCCCAATTTCGATGCTCCATACCCCTCTAACGAACGCATCCTCGTAAAACTCATTATTAAACCAAAGGTGGTCGCCATTACGACGATCCAGAAGAAAGAGCTTGTAAGAACACTGTCCGAAAACTGCGTTCCGCTAAAATATGCCGTACTCCATTTGGACACCATGTGGGACATGGCGGTTACAAAAAATCCAACACCGAGAACAATCATTAAATCCCGCAAGCTTGGGTTCTTCGATATGCTTTTGGAATAACTCTCCATATTGTTTTGCAACGTTTTGATGGACGAAGAATCCGCTTTTAACCATTTGTCAATTTTATCCGCTTTACCAGCTCCATACAACAAGAAGGCCATCCAGATATTAGCCACCACAATATCTACGAGAACCATACCCCCGTATTTGCTTTGCGCATACCCATAAATTTCGAGCATAGCCGTTTGATTTGCACCGCCACCAATCCAACTACCCGCTAACGTCGCTAATCCTCTCCATACGGCTTCTGGGCCAGCACCGCCTACGGTTTCGGGAGAAAACGTAGAAACAATGAGAATGGCTATAGGCCCGCCTAAAATAACACCAACGGTTGCGGTGAGGAACATAATTATACTCTTTGATCCTAAGCGTATGACGCCTTTCATGTCGATACTGAGCGTCATGAGAACCAGGGCCGTGGGCAACAGATAGTTTTTTGCTACGCTGTACGTATTGGAGACTTCGCTACTGATCAATCCGAAACTGACTAAAACAGATGGCAACAAATAACACATCAATAAGGCAGGAACGAACTTATAGAATTTTGCAAGTCCTTTATTTTTACTTGTACTGGTAAAGAAAACAAACGCCAGGCACAAAAGAAGAATGCCAAATACGACGGCATCGTTGGTGACCAATGGTGTTTTCTTAATCACTTTCATTTTCATTTTTCCAGTGATCTTACCGCCTTGTTTGATCTTAACAATGGTTGTAGTAGCCTCGCTTAGTGTCAGCTTAACCGGTTGCAATTTGTTTAAGACGATTGAATCTTCATTGGCATAAACTATCGCCTCTTCGTCAGACATAAAGTTGGACGAAAAGTCTATGTAAATAAATTTAACAACCGAAAAATCAATGTAAGCCGGTGCATTGCCAAAAACGACATTCACCGTATCCTTAACATCGTCCTTGTTGACCGGGACTTGACCAGGGTTAACAGGCTCCAAATCAACAGAAGCAACAGACATTAATGTCATCAACATCATTGCCATCCATAAACCACCTTTTTTCATATTTTTATTCATGTTAAGTTTCATTGTTTTTCGATCAATCATGTCGCAAGTAATAAAAAAAATAGAACTTGTTAATCCCAAAAAATTCTCGTAGATTCGACTACTTTCAATTTTTTATAAAGCATAATACTCATTAATTAGAATTTATGGTTTAACTTTACTTTTATGAAAGGCCAGGAAACTGGCCTTTTATTTTTGCCCTCAAATTGCACGTTTCTGTGCCATTATATACCCAAAATGCACCCCTTCATGAAGGTTGTTGAACCCAATGGCGTCCTCAATACTTCTCAATACAACCCCATAACTGGTCGGGTATTCCTTGAATGTTTGAAATCGACCAGACGCCACATCGTCTTCCAGTAAATCTACCATAGACAAATAAATATTTTTTAGGTGGTCTACCGTTTCCTGTTCATACTGCCTCGCAGAAGATCCTTTTTTAAACAGTTCAAAAACGTCGTCAGTTATGTGCATGGGCAAACCGCTTGGTCTGTATTGTAATGCTTGTTGGGTAATGACTATGTGGCCAACATTCCATAAAATATTGTTGTTGAACCCAGGCGGGATTGTATTCAGTTGATCAAGAGTTAAATCTTTTATGGTGGCTAAAACGTTTTGTCGGGTTTGACGAAGTAATTCAATTGGAGTCATCCTGTTTTTTGAGCAAATATGTTCATTTTAGATTAAAAGAAACGAAGTAAAATAAAAAGGCGTCTCGAATTTTCGAGACGCCTTCATGTATATTAAAGTTGTTTAATAGATTTCCTTACGGAGTATTCTATCTTTTCTTGTTCGGCTTTCCAATGGAATCTCTCATTCCTGTATCAGCCTCAATGTTTCTTAGTTTGTAATAATCCATAATGCCCAGGTTACCACTTCTAAACGATTCGGCAATGGCCATAGGTATTTCAGCTTCTGCTAGAATAACCTGTGCTCTTGCTTTTTGCGATTCAGCCTTCATTTCTTGTTCGTTGGCAACCGCCATCGCTCTTCTTTCTTCAGCCTTCGCATTCGCTACTTTCAAATCAGCCTCAGCTTGATCCGTTTGAAGCTCTGCACCGATGTTTTTTCCTATGTCAATATCCCCAATATCAATACTCAAAATTTCAAACGCTGTTCCAGCGTCCAATCCTTTTGAAAGAACGGTCTTTGAAATTTGGTCTGGATTTTCTAATACGGATTTGTGATTAACAGCAGAACCGATAGTCGTAACAATACCTTCACCGACTCGTGCCAAAATTGTTTCCTCACCAGCACCACCCACTAATTGGTGTATGTTGGCTCGAACCGTAACCAGTGCTTTTGCAATAAGTTGAATACCATCTTTTGCCACTGCTGCAACAGGAGGCGTATGAATTACACGTGGATTTACACTCAATTGTACGGCATCAAATACGTCTCGACCAGCCAGGTCAATGGCCGCTGCAAGATTAAAATCCAATGGGATGTTTGCTTTTTCTGCACTAATCAAGGCCTTAATAACATTGTTTACGTTACCTCCGGCCATAAAATGCGTTTCCAGATGATTGATGGTCGTATCCAGACCTGCTTTTACGGAATTAATCTGTGCGTTTATAATCAGCGATGGCGGTACTTTACGAATACGCATCAACACTAACTGAACAATACTTACCCGAACGCCAGAAACCAGAGCGGTAAACCAGAGTCCGATTGGCACAAAATACAAAAAGACAAATAGGAATACCAGAATGGCACCTATGGCTAAAAATAACATTGATCCTGATGGCATAATTTATAATTTTTTAATGAAAATTTTATTTTGTTCTATTCTAACTACTTCTATCTCACTACCTGCTTCAATCGCTTCTCCTTCGGAGCTGACCTCCACTTTTTCTCCGTTAAGGATACCCGTTCCTAAAGGTCGTAAAGCAGAAAGGGCTTTGCCTTTATCACCAATATTGGCGTATTCCTTCACATCTATTTTGGCCTTAGACGCAATGGTTCCTT
>CAYZWM010000176.1:3982-9124 GCA_964482155.1 uncultured Chitinophagaceae bacterium
CGAGGCCATTTTTTTCCAAACCCCACTTTTTAAGGCAAATAATACGATGCCAACAGTAAGTGCCGTAACACTCAACAAAACGACGTTTCCAGTAGACGGCCCAAATAACTCAAAGGTTTGTGAAATTCCAAACCCTATAAAGCCCAAACCAATGATACCAAGAATCACACCTGGTGTTACCAGAATTTCAATCAGCAAAAAGACTAGACCAATTGCGATAAAGAAAATAATGAGACCTGTGTTCATTCCACCCTATTTATTCGGAGTAGCGCAATTTAATACAAATCCAGACAAATAAATGACGGGTTACTGGCTTAACGATAAAACAAAGAATCTTTCCGTTGATTAGACTGCGAACCTAACCTTCTGTGCTACAGCTATTTCAAATGTCTTTGCAGACATCAACTCCCCATCAAGGTGGGCATGAAGTTCGTTCTCAGATTCAATTCCAATCTTCTCCACCTTGTGATGAAAAACGGCTGGATCATTCAGGTGCTTTCCATTTTTGACCATCGAAAGTTTTAACAGCCTTTTTAAAAGAGAAAGATTTTTTATGCCAATCACATTAAATTCTCCATCATCAGCCACGCTCAAAGGCGACACGCGAAAACCACCCCCATATTCTGTGCCGTTGGCAACATCAATCAAAAACAGGTTTAGGGTCTCCGTTTTTCCGTTGTAGGTCAGGGTAATATCTGTGCCTTTATAGAACAAAATGTTCTTTAAAATGGCAATCCAGTACTTCCATTTTGATGGAATAAACGGCATTTGCATTCGAACAGTTTGACGGGCAACACTGCCATCAAAACCAATACCTACTCCATTAATAAAGTAACGATCATTGCAGGTACCGATGTCGTATTCTTTTGTTTTTTCCGACTTTGAAAACTCCAATGATTCTAAAATAGTGATATCTCCATACACCAGCTTGTGAAAGTCATTTCCACTCCCCGCTGGAACCACATGTATACGTTTGTCACGAACGTTCTCTACGTTCATTACTTCGTTTAAGGTTCCATCGCCTCCAACGATCGATACAACATCTGGCATGTAGGTATCTACAGCCGACGAAATACCTTCAAAATCTCCCGGATTCTGTGTTAGGTAGAAATAATATTTATAGTCTTTTTGTTTGGCCGCAAATCGCTTGTATATTTCCAATACATCAACTGCTCCCCCGCCACCGGCAAAAGGGTTACTAACCACTAATACCTTGATCATTTCAATAAACTCACTAAATCTTCGACCATTTTACGCGACCCCATAATGACCGGAACACGTTGATGCAATTCAGTTGGTTCTACTTCCATAATACGGGTGTCTCCCGTTGTTGCAATGCCTCCAGCTTGTTCTGTCAAAAAAGCCATTGGGTTACACTCGTAATTCAATCGCAGTTTGCCTTTAGGCGCACTTGTGGTGGCAGGATACATAAAAATCCCCCCTTTTATGAGGTTTCGGTGAAAATCAGCAACCATTGACCCAATATATCGGGCAGACATCGATTTGTCTCTGCATTGATTGATATAGGTTTTAAAACCCTCTTTGAACTGGTTGTAGTTCCCTTCATTGACCGAATAAATTGTACCCGTTTCTGGCGTTGTCATGTTCGGATGGCTCAGGCAAAAGTCCCCAATAGAAATATCAAGAGTAAATCCATTAACCCCGTTACCCGTGGTGTAAACCAACATGGTGCTTGAACCGTAAATGACATAGCCTGCAGCCACTTGATTCACCCCTTTTTGTAGGCAATCCTGCTCGGTCGCTTCTGTACCAATTGCACTGACTCGTTTATAAACTGAGAATATGGTCCCAATCGCCGCGTTGACATCAATGTTTGACGACCCATCCAACGGATCCATTGCTACAATGTACTTTGCATCTGGATTCAGATGCCGTACATAGTCTTCTTCTTCACTAATTATGGCACAACAATCGCCACCAACCGACAACGAGTTAATAAACTCATCGTTTGCAATAACATCCAGCTTTTTAACCGATTCTCCCTGGATATTGGTTGAACCATGCTCTCCCAAAATATCCACAAGCCCTGCTTTGTTGACATCTCTATTGACCATTTTTGCGGCAAATTTGATGTCTCTGAATATCGTAGATAAATTGCCAGAAGCTTCGGGAAATTTTGCCTGTTCTTCGGCTATGAATTGACTTAAGGTGACCACCTTGTTGCGTTTTTTCATTTTAGATGTCGTCATAATATTTAGGCCAGTTTGAATGGCCAGTAAAATCAGTAATTTTGCAGTCGCAAATATAAGGTTGCCAAACGCAATAAAAGTTTTTGATGTTAGTATTCAAATTTGGAGGTGCTTCGGTAAAGGACGCCGATGCAGTAAAAAATGTAGCAAGGATTTTATCTGAGCACTCGGATGAACAGATTCTAGTGGTGGTCTCCGCTATGGGCAAGACTACCAATCTCATGGAAGTTCTGGTCGAACGGTATATGAATAAAGTGGAATCTTCTGAAATCATGGAAGAACTCAAAGATTTCCACCGAACGATCATTAATGACTTAATCGGTTCGAACTCCAGGCAGTTTTATGAGGTTGAAAATCTCTTTATTGAACTGGAATGTGCTTTGGATACCGACATGGCGGCAAGTGGATACGACTTTGTATATGACCAAATCGTTCCTTATGGCGAGTTGATTTCAACACGTATCATCAGCCACTACCTAAACCAGGAAAACATTACGAATCGATGGTTGGATGCACGGAATTTTGTCATTACCTCTTCCGACCACAGACGAGCACGGGTAAATTGGGATACCACAAAGAACCTCATCAGCAAACGGGCTAAAAAGCTGATTGAGAAGCAATTAACCATCACACAAGGCTTTATTGGTCGGACGTCGGAGAACACAACAAGTACATTGGGTAGAGAAGGAAGTGATTACTCTGCTGCTATTTTTGCGTACTGTCTGGATGCAGAGTCTGTAACCATTTGGAAGGATGTTCCGGGTGTTATGAACGCAGATCCAAAGCGAATGGAAAATACCACTTTGCTACCCGATATCTCGTTTAAGGAAGCCATTGAATTGGCCTATTACGGCGCTTCGGTTATTCACCCAAAAACAATACAACCCCTCTTAATAAAGAAAATCCCGTTATACGTTCGGTCATTTATAAATATGAATGAGCCTGGTACGATTGTTCAGGATCATGGCTTACAATCTGTGGTAGGCGTACCCTGTTATATTTTTAAAGATAAACAGGTTATGATATCCCTTTCATCCAAGGATTTTGCCTTCATCGTAGAGGACAACTTGAGTCATATTTTTAGTGCCCTGGCTTCCGCAGGCGTCCGAATTAACCTTATGCAAAACACGGCCATTTCGTTTTCGATATGCGCCAATAACGACCCCGTACGAATCAAACGATTTTTAGAATTGATCAAGGACACGTATCGTCTGGAAGTGATTACCGACTTACAAATGTTGACGATTTTCAATCCTTCTGAAGATCTTGACTTAGAGAAAATTTCGGATAACAAGGAGCAAATCCTTGCCAATCGAACTCAAAACGCGTTGCAACTTATTCTGCGATAGCGAACGTCGCACTTACCACATAACTGATTTTAATATTTTTGACGTCCGTTGCTGAGTTGGAATTCCCATCAGCCATCATTTTATAACGCTCCATTTGATACGGCGCAGGCGTATTGTACCCTAAGGTCGATTCGTTAATGACCAAAACCTGGCCGCATTTTTCACCAATGGCTTCAAGCATATATTCGGCCTTCTCTTTAGCCGCTTTTAATGCCTCGATCTTGACTTCTTTTTTCAGGTCATCCATTTTTGAATGTTTTAGCTCACTGATGCGCATATTGCTGATGCCTTTACTGCTGACCGCTTTTGAGATTGCATCGACCGTTTTCAAATCAGATAAGGTTAAAACCAGTGTTTTGCTCACTAAAAACTCTTTACCGGCCTGACGATAGAAATTGCCGATAGCCGACACCTTAATTTCATTGTCTTTGACTCCAGCTTTTTTGAGTTGATTCAGTATTTCGGGCTCAATAGAACTCATGGGTACCCGAGTTTGATAGTCTTCGTATTTCTTTCCCTTTTCAAATTCTTCTTTCCAATATTCTTTGATCGTAATAGTGAAAATAATGATGTCTGGCTCAATTTCTTTCTCCGCTGTTCCAGTTACGTGAATGGTTCGCGTTGATGTGGAGGCAATGCTATCGGTCAATTGCGCCTTACAATTCGTAAAAAGAAGTGTGGTAAGTACAACCAACAGCAAACTTGTTTTGGGTTTCATCATCATTGGACTTCAATATCGTTTTGAAACTTAATACTCGCAGTGCCGCTTATGGGGTTGTAGAGGTCAAATTCTCCCTCTTTTTTACCATTAACCCAGGTTCCGCTCAACGATGTTTGACTCCGCGACACAACTTGTTGGCAATAACCATGGGGTTTCCCATTCTTAAAACTTCCTTCTACATATCCATCTGGACTATACAGTTTGCCCAATCCATTAAATTGATTGTTTCGGAATTGTCCTTCGTAATGAAACTGGTCAGAATACCAAAAATGTCCTGGACCGTTCATTTTGTCGGCCATCCAATGTCCTTCATAACGGGTTAAATTACTGTAGGTAATTTTCCCAAAACCTACTTTTTTGCCCATAATGAAGTATCCATCATACGCATACTGGTCAGGTACGTTCAGTTTTCCCTTTCCCCATAAAAAGCCAAGTTTAAAACCGCCGTTATACGACAACCCAGTGGTATCTGAAAGACTGCCTAGTTTGTTTGGTGTCCCGCTTTCCCAATTACCTGTATAGGTCAGGGAAGTAAACCATTCCATTTTCCCCTGATCGTTAAAACACGTTCCTTCTATGCATCTACCATCAGGTATTACTCTCATACCCCAATTATCGCGTAGGTTGTTGTCCTGAGCCAGTAAAAAAGAATCTTTCCCAATCATCTTCACCAATTCAATATGGTCACCCTTAAAGTATAATTTGAGATCGATATTGTGCGACGATCTGTGATATACATAGGGGTTAAATGAATCCACTTCATACGACGTATACTGGTAATTTTTGAAGTCTTTGAACTTCATATCGAAGCGAACGTTTGCGGGCAAGGTATCCTGACATCGTTTGTACAGAAATCCCGAAT
>CAYZWM010000177.1:0-9080 GCA_964482155.1 uncultured Chitinophagaceae bacterium
ATATATACATTTTCTTTTTCTGACCCTGACCAAAAACAAAAATTCGCGCATGTTCCAAGTAGCTATCCAAAATGCTCACCGCGTGAATATTGTCCTTCTTACTTTCTTTTGGAATCAATGAACAAATTCCTCTTATTATAAGATCGACCTTTACACCCGCATTCGATGCTTGATAAAGTTTATCAATCATTTCCCCATCAACCAGGCTGTTTGACTTGATGAGTACATATCCATCTTCGCCTTTCTTGGCTTTTTTGATTTCCTCGTCAACCAATTTGAGCAATGAGCTTCTCATATACCTTGGGCTCACCAACAGGTGCTCAAAGTTTATGGCGAGGTAGGGTTTCTCAATGAAACCAAAAACCGTTTCGACTTCATTCGTAATGTCTTCATTTGCAGTCAATAGGGAGATATCAGAGTAAATATTGGCCGTGCCCTCGTGGAAATTTCCCGTTCCTATATGGGCAATCTTTTTACGTAAACCATCCTCTTTAAATTCGATAAGAATCAGTTTCGAATGAATCTTAAGTCCCGGTGAACTCAGTACAAGACGTACCCCTTCGTCGGTTAGTGTTTTAGCCCAATGCAGGTTGGCTGCTTCGTCAAAGCGCGCCTGTAATTCAATAACGGCGACAACTTCTTTACCATTTTTTACCGCATTAATTAAGGCATTTACAATGTGTGAATCTGAGGCCACTCGATACAAGGTCACCTTAATGGACCTGACTTTTGGTGAAATAGCTGCTTCACGTAGTAAGTCTATGATATAATCGAAGTTTTGATATGGATAATGGAGCAAAACATCTTGTTTTACAATCGCCTGAATAATGCTTCCATGTCTTTCGAGATAACCATGCTTCAACGGCTTGACACGCTTTTTAACCAGCGACTTCCCTCCCACATTGGGGAATTTCATAAAGTCCTTAAAATTGTGATATCGCTCGCCAGGCAAGATATTCTCTTCATCTGCCAGATTCATCTTTTTAAGTAGAAACTGCAAGTGATTATCTGGCATTTCCTGATCATAAATCAAACGAAGTGGTTCCCCCTTTTTACGTTTCTCAATGCTTCGTTTTATTTTATCATAAAACCCAACAACAATGTCATCGTCTATATCCAATTCAGCGTCTCGAGTGATTTTAAATACATGGGAAACGAATTTAGTTGACTCAAATATTCTAAAAATTCGTGACAGGTTGGCTCGAATAACGTCGTCTAAATAAATAATGTACTTTTTGCCTTTATCCTCGGGCAAAACCAGAAACCGACTTAAGCTTTTTCTGGGAACTTCAATCAGCGCATATTCCTCTTTTTTATGGGCATCTAGAAAAGACACAAACAAGTAGTTTGCATCATCATTTAAATACGGAAAATTCTTAAGTTTTTTCACCATAATCGGAACCAAAATGGGTTCCACCTCCTGGAGGAAATACTCCCGCACAAACTGACGTTGTTCTTTATTTAATTGAGTTTCATTCGCTATGAATATTCCTTCTTCACCCAGTTCTTTAATGATGGATTTATATACTTTATTGAACCGTTTTTGTTGGCGAACCACGGTTTCATGAATTCGATTCATTACCCGTTGTGGTGGGTCAGCAACAAGGTCTTCAGATTTACGTTGTACCTTTATTAGCCTCCTAATGGTAGCGACTCTAACTCTAAAAAATTCATCCAAATTATTTGAAAAAATGCCTAGAAATCGCATCCGTTCTACCAATGGATTTAGTTTGTCCTCAGCCTCCTGGAGGACTCGTTCATTGAAAGACAACCAGCTAATCTCGCGGTTAATTGTTTTCATAAGGTAAAGGTAATACAACAATGAAGACGGAACAATTCAGTTTGGAACGATTCAAGATATTTAGGAAAATACGCCGTGAATTCCGTTTCTGAAATCAAAACTAGTTTCTGTCCTTAGAACCAACGTAAGAACTCCTCCTTACTGATACATCTACTATTTATTTGTACATATAGATTCCTTGCAAAGGCAGAATACCATTGTAGAAGGGTGTTTACACTATTAATATGATGGTTTACATGTTATACCCAATACATTGGGCAGGAAGATGAAGTCGATTCCGGTAACGATCCAGTTTAGTAATTTAGCAAATAGGAAACACTAATTCGTAATGACCGCGATTTAGCAGATGCTTTTGACAATCGGCCATCGGCCGAAAGAATAGGGTCACCGTATCGGTCAAAGTAAAATTCCGTTGTTTTACCCTCGCCATATTTGATATTCACTTCAACCGGATTAACACCTCTCCAAAAGTGAAAACCCAAACTTGCTACAGGAACAACAAAGCCTTTGTTCACTGGTGAACTGGGATCACCCGCATTGTCTAAACGAATCAATCCAATTTTGTTGTATTCAATACCAAATCCAAGCGATACGCCATAGTCTTTTTCGCAATCGTAGGTAGAACCAGAACCAACATAAAGCTTGACATAAAGAGGAATTTGAATGCTTCCAAAGCCTTCTACCGCTCCTACAGCAACATCAGTTGGAGGTGCAGACACTTGCCCAAGGCCAATAGAAAAAGGAGAACTGATGGCAATGGCTGAGTTATCGTCCAATTTCTTGATGTTATATCGTGGCTCTAAACCAAAAGAAAATATGTTGTACGTGAACGACTGAAATGGTATTTCCCGATACTCAGGTACTTCCTGCCCGTCAACAATAACAATATTACCTGTTGGTGCGTACTCTATTTTTAACGGCGACCAGATAAAGTCGAAATAAGCTGTTGAGTGAAAAGACCAGAAGAGATTCTCGTTATAATCATTGTCGCTTTGTGCCTGGGAAGCAGTTGCAAACAACGAAATCATTAAAATGATGACAAAAGACTTTTTCATTTATTGTGTTTATAGATATGAACGTAAAAGTACAATACAAAGATTCAAATTCTAAATGAATTTTACGTTTCTTGACTATTGGATGATGTTACATGATAAAAGCCAAAAAACACAACGCAGAATGCAATTATGCCTTGCTGCCTTTCCAAATAGGCTTCTAATAAGAAGGTGATAAAGAAAACCGTAAGCAATCCTAAAAACACGGGTGTATCGATCCGAGACGAATAGGCCAGTCCAAAAACCACAATTAAGAGAATCGATGCGAGTAAACCGTGAGCCATGGTCATTTCAAGAAACTGGTTGTGTGGCCCAATACGATTTTCCTTATACAATATCGTTTTGTTCTCAATGTATTTCGCCTGCATCTGGTGGCGCACTTTCATGGTTCCTACACCTATCCATGGGTGTTCCTTAAACACAGCGGTACCCGTTTTCCAAGCTTCAACCCGCATGGCTAGCGATTTGTAATTGATGTCTTTGCCTGATTGTACAGCGTCAAAATCTTCAATGGAATTGAGCACTTTGTTTTTAAATGAACTCGACAATTGATATCCTAAAACCGGAACAACGAGTAGGAAGGCCATCCCAATAATTAACGGTTTGAATCGACCTGATTCCCTTACTATTACAATTACGAAAACGCCTACTGATGCATAAAATGCGAGTAAGCCAGTACGTGATGCAAGAATATGAATCATGACAATTAACACGATCAAATTGATCCGCCATATGGCCTTTTTCGACCCTTTGGATATAAAGTACACGGAAACCCAAATGCATAATGCCTGGTAAACACCAAAATAAATGTGGTGAATGTTTCCGACTAATGGAATGTGTTTGCTTTGAAGGAGTAACGTATTAATTTCATCGAAATGGAGCGCGTAATTAATTCCGCTCAGAATTGCGACACTGGATGTGACACTTACAAAAAACAACCATACATTTTCGTATTGGCTGTCTTTTTTAGTCAACGACAACATGTATAGAGGTACGATCAAAAGAGGAGCTTTAAGCATAACCTCATTTAACCATTCAGTCATATCGGTCGCTCGAAAACCATCCAGCAACACCAAAACAAACCAGGCAACTAACGCACCATATATTGCTTTTAGTTCGAAGGAACTTGCGAGTAAGTTTCCTTTTTTCTGAAACAAGTAAAGGATGCAATACGCAGCCATTAAACCAATGCTTACTGATAAAATTGCACGACTAAAATAAACGGAAGCCGCAAACAGCAAAAAAGGGATAAAAGGCAACCACTGCCCTTTTGTATCTATTTGCTTATCGAGCAAAACTTACTTCGACTTTTTCTCCCTCTTGAATTTCTATGTCGCCGAGGGCGGTTGGTGAAAGTTGAATAATATTTCCAGTTTCTTTGTTTAAGGTATGGTTAGCAGCAACCTTAACAAAAACAGATTTTTGATTTTCTGGATTTGTAACCATTATGGTACTCCCTATCTGGGCAACATGATGAGAACAGAGACGTAGGTTTGTTCCCTGTTGTATGTCCCGCTCAATATCATACACCTCAACCGTACCCTTTTCTGAAATCTTTTCGACGTTGTATTTGGGCATTTTCTCCACCTTAATTTCATAGGCATCACTTGTAATCGGTTTAATTTTGACCTTAGGCTTGGTATCTGATTTCGACTCTACACGTCTTCGAAGTTTATTTGATTTAGACTTGGTATCGCCCAGTTTTTGCTCAGCAACTACCCTGTCTTTGTCAAAATCAACCTTATTTTGCCTGGATGCTGGAACCATTATTTGCTGCCCCACGGACAGTACATCGGTTTTTAATCCATTTAAGTTCTTAATTACGTCAACCTTGGTTTGATATAAAACGGATATAGAATACAAGGTTTCGCCTTGAGCTACTGTGTGGTATCTGGCAAACGTAGACTTCTTGGTTTTGTTTTTCTGGTCTGCTTGTACTCTGGGTTTGTCATCTGAAAAATACTCTTTCACCACTTTTTCTTCCATGGGAGCGTCTTTCCCAGTTGGAATCATTAGAACCTGATCAACATGAAGAATTTGATCTGAACCTGGGTTTGCGGTAATTATTTCGTTGAGTGCAATCCCGTACCGTCTACTAATTGAAAACAGGCCTTGTGATTTTTCAACCTTATGTAAAATAAAAATCTTACCATTCTTGACTTTCGTTCCTATGGAATCTTGTGGACCAGCAAAAGCCAAACCATTTAGACCAAGGATTAATGTCAATACAGAGACGATATATTTAAGTTTATTCATTTTCTGACGCTTTAAATTCAATTTAGTGATGAGCAAGTTCTATTCCTAACAAAATTATTACCTTCCATGGTATTTTTGAGGTAATTTGCACAATCTATATCCATAACTCCATTCACATTGTTGACTAAATGAAACACTTTTTATCCATACTTTTTCTGTTTATACAAATTCAGCTCTTTGCACAGGATTCAAATCCCAAGATTGTGCACTTTATAGTCCATGAAGATATTGCACCATCTGCGAGCCGATTGGTCAAAAAAGCACTGGATGCAGCTGAAGCAGAAAACGCTGATTATGTGATACTTGAGTTAGATACTTATGGTGGATTATTGCTTGATGCGGACAGTATTCGAATCGACATTCTCGATTTTAAAAAACCCGTTTATGTGTTTATCAACAAAAATTCAGGTTCGGCAGGTGCATTGATTTCCATTGCATGCGACAAAATATATATGGCTCCTGGTGCGACCATTGGTTCCGCTACAGTTGTCGATGGTTCTGGTAATGTATTACCGGATAAATATCAATCCTACATGAGATCGATCATGCGGTCTACCGCAGAAAGCCATGGAAGCGATACGATAATTGAAAACGGCGACACAACTATTGTCTTTAAACGCGACCCATCGATTGCGGAAGCTATGGTTGATGAGCGTATAGCCATACCAGATATTATTGAAGGAGATCGCATTCTTGCGTTTACCACGTCTGAGGCTATCAAACATCACTATTGTGAAGGTGAGGCAACCACACTTAAAGATATTTATGATATGGAAGGTTGGACTGACCCGGAAGTGATTCGGATAGAAAAATCCAATTTAGATAAGATTGTAGGTTTCCTGGCTAGCCCAGCACTACAAGGTGCGTTATTGATGATTATTTTCTGGGGAATTTTCTTTGAAATTAGAACCCCTGGTATTGGTTTTCCGCTTGCTGCCGCTTTATTGGCCGCTATGCTGTATTTCGCCCCGCTCTATTTAGACGGTTTGGCTGAAAACTGGGAAATCTTATTGTTTGTTGTGGGTATTATCCTTATTGGTTTTGAGGTCTTTGTCATACCTGGGTTTGGGGTGGCCGGTATTGCCGGCATCCTCTTTACGGTCACAGGTCTGATTCTCAGTCTCATTAGAAATGTCAATTTCGACTTCTCACAAGCCACCGAATATGATATTAGCGCAGCCCTTATGACCGTTTTTATAGCCCTTCTTGGTTTTGTTATTGGAGCGGCCCTCTTTGGTAGGGGTATGATGAAAAGCCCTTTATTTAAACATCTCATTCAATCCCACACCCTAAAAGATGCCAAAACAGGCATTCATATCCCCATGAATTCATCACAGAGTTTAATAGGAGAAACTGGTGTTGCTCATACATCGATCCGCCCAATGGGTAAGGCCAAAATAAATGGCGTTATCATGGATGTAAAAAGTTTGAGTCAGTTTATCGAGGATGGATCCGAAATTCGTGTTATCAGTAGAGAGTTGGGCTACTGGGTAGTTGAAAAAATTGGTTAGACCACACATTGAAGATATTAGTAACCCGGTTCAGTTCTATTGGCGACATCGTATTAACCACGCCGGTTTTTAGATGTCTAAAGAACCAATTGGATTCGTGTGAGGTACACTTCGTAACCAAAAAAAGCTATGCAAATTTGTTGTCAAACAACAGCCACATCGACAAGGTATGGTCGTTGGAAGATGACTTTAAATCATTAATAAAATCGCTTAAATCAGAACAATTCGACGTTATACTTGACCTACATAATAACCTAAGAACAAGACGGTTAGCCTTAGCGCTTGGTGTGAAACGGTATAAAGTAGATAAGCTCAACATTGCCAAATGGCTGTTGGTCAATTTGAAGATTGATCGCATGCCAAACGTGCATATCGTTGACCGATACCTTCACGCCGCCAAACCATTACATGTTACAAACGACAACCTGGGTTTAGACTATACTATATCACCTGAGGTTGGTCTTCCAGAAGAAGTTAATCTGCCGGATTCATTTGTGTGTTATGCCATTGGTGGTCAACATGCCACGAAGAAAATGCCGGTCAATAAAATGATCGAACTCTGTTCAGGGATAAACCGATCCGTTATTCTAATTGGTGGAAAAGAAGATGTGGCTGCTGCGGATGAGGTGGTGATGGCTTCAAATAATGTGGTTTCACTCTGTGGTCAATTGTCCATTTCTCAAAGTGCTTTGATCCTGCAGCGCAGTGACTGGGTTGTATCACACGATACTGGGATGATGCACATTGCCGCGGCATTCGGAAAAAAGGTAATCTCCATTTGGGGCAATACCGTTCCATCCTTCGGTATGTTTCCATACAAACCTGATCAACAATCTGAGATATTTGAAGTAACTGGACTGTCGTGCCGTCCGTGTTCAAAAATAGGGCATGACCAATGTCCAAAAGGTCACTTTGACTGTATGAATACCCAGAATATAGAAAAGATGGCCCAACGAATAAACCAATAACCACTATGAAGTCTCTCCGTACACGTTTTCCTGGAACTAAACGTTCTCTAAGTATGATAAATAAACTAACCGTCTGTTGGCTGTTCGTTTGTCTGCTCAACGTGGGATATGCTCAGGAGTCCGCCTCTCAATTAATGGACTCGATGGTTGCCAAATATGAAAATAATCAGTACGATTTGGTTATTGAATATTGCGATCAAATCCTGCAAACTGATTCTGGAACTCTGGAAGCATTGGTTTATAGAGGTTTTTCCAAAGAAAGGTCTGGTCATTCAAGTTCAGGGGGCCGAGATTTAAACAGGGCATTAAAATTTTCAAATCAACTGTTACGAACGGATTCTGCTACCTCGGCGGCATTTATGTACAGAGGCATTTCAAAAGGAAAAATCGGCGATATTCAATCGGGAATGGATGACCTTACACGGGCTATAGACCTGGATTCGACGAACGGTATGGCGTTTCGAAATCGAGCCATACTTTGGCACAAACAGGATTACTACGATTCTGCCATCACCGATTATAAGGAAGGCATTCGGTTGGTTCCCAATTTTTCGATTCAGTATATCAACCTCGGTTTGTTGTATACCGAACGTGGACTGTATGCAGAAGGAATAAAGTGGTTCAACCAGGGCATAGAATTGAATCCGCAAGACGCTGAAGCCTATTATAATAGAGGTGCGTCGTATCAACAACTTGAACAATGGAATATGGCCATATCGGATTATAAAAAGGCCGTTGAACTGAACCCGGATGATTATATGCCTTACCGCCGACTATGTGAGGTCTATAAAGTCGAACTCGACAAACCCATCGAAGCAAAACCGTACTGCAAGAAAAGCAAGAAACTTATGCCTTTTAAAGTAAAACGGAGGTTGTGGTTTTAGTGGGTTGCATACACATTATAACGAATATAAAACTGGCACACATTTGGCCTATACGAAGTATGGAATTACGCAGTATTAAATTTACCACACTAACTGTGCTGTTGGCACTATTTATTCCTCTATCCATTCAAGCAAAACCGACAGCCGGTGACCCGCTCATTGAATGCTGGTTGAAACATGTCAAATCATTGGGAGATCAGCAACTCACCTTTGCGTATACCGAAGAACGAAATGAGCTTGAACACAGCTTCAAACCCTGGCAACAATCGACGTATAAAATACATGGCAATGTTTGGTATGGCCGAAACGATTTTCTAAAACTGGACACCATGCGTACGGCAAAACGGACATACAACGCCAAAACCATTCGCAAAAACAAAGAACTCATGTTAATGAAGTATGGAAACAAGTTGTTTTTTATAGCGTCAGATGAATTGTACCGCCAAAACACATTGACAACTGCTCGATACACCCCCACACCACTGCTTCAATACTTTATGCAAAACCCAATTAGGTTAGATGCTACAGATCCTAGTCCACATGAAGTATATCGGGGAACCATAAACAAAACTCGGGTGGCTTTGTACATTGACCGTTCCTCTCATCAC
>CAYZWM010000178.1:0-9010 GCA_964482155.1 uncultured Chitinophagaceae bacterium
ACAGAGGGTTTGAAATTTGTTCGTTTCGTTGGAAATTATAAGATAAAAGGCTACTTTTGCGCACTATTTAGAAATAAGAGACGAAACGATTTATTTAAAGGTTAACATGAGATTAACAGCAGAACTAAAAAAAGAAATGTTTAAGGAGCACGGTGGGAGTGAAACCAATAGCGGGAACTCTGAGGCTCAAATTGCAATGTTCTCACATAGAATTGTGCACTTAACTGAACATTTGAAAATCAACAAAAAAGACTATTCAGCAGAGAAAAGCTTAATTGCTCTTGTAGGAAAAAGAAGAGCGTTGCTTAACTATATTGCCAAGAAAGACATCTTTAGATATAGAGATGTAATTCAAAAACTTGGATTAAGAAAATAATGTTACATCAGATGTAATAATAAAAAAGGCCTTAAGTACGTTTGCTAGAGGCCTTTTTTTATGCGATTTATTTACTGGGCATTTCGGCCCCCTAAAAAAGAAGAAGAAGAATTATGAAATTAGAAGCGATTAAGAAAACCTTAGATTTCGGCGATGGCCGAGCCATAACCCTCGAAACCGGACGAATGGCAAGACAAGCAAACGGTGCTGTTCTTGTTACTATGGGAAAAACTATGCTATTGGCAACAGTAGTGTCTGGCAGAACAGCTAGAGAAGGTGTTGATTTTTTACCAATGTCGGTAGATTATCAAGAAAAATTTGCTGCAGTAGGACGCGTTCCAGGCAGTTTTTTAAGAAGAGAAGGAAGACTATCTGATTATGAGGTATTAACCTGCCGAATTGTGGATCGTACGCTTCGACCCTTGTTCCCATCAGATTATCACGCAGAAACACAAGTCATGTTGCAGTTGATTTCTTCTGACGATAACATTATACCAGATACTTTAGCAGGCCTGGCAGCGTCAGCAGCTATAACAATTACGGATATACCATTTGCTGGACCAATATCAGCCGTTCGTGTTGGACGAGTTGACGGTAAGTTTATTGTTAACCCTTTCAGAGACGAAATGGAAAACAGCGATGTTGATTTAATGGTTGCTGCAACAGCAAACGATATCAACATGGTGGAAGGTGAGATGGATGGCATGGATGAAAAAGATATGATTGAAGCATTAAAAATTGCTCATGAATATATCAAAAAGCAATGTGCTGCTCAACTTGAATTCTGTGAGCAATTGGGTGGACGACCTGAGACACGTGAGTACAATCATGAAGTAAACGATGAAGAGTTGGAAGCAAAAGTGAAAGCGGATTGCTACCAAACAATATATGACTTAGCGTCTAAGCCAACTGAAAAGGCTGAGCGAACTGAGGCATTTGCAAAAGCATATACTGAGTATACCGAATCTTTGGGCGAAGAGTTCATGGAAGAAAACGGTGGATTGGTTAAGAAATATTTCGGTAAAGCAAAAAAGGTTGCTATCCGAAACATGGTATTGGAAACGAGAAACCGATTAGATGGTAGAAAATTGGATGAGGTTCGACAGATTTGGTCGGAAATAAACCCACTTCCTATACCTCACGGTTCTGCACTTTTTACACGAGGAGAAACTCAATCATTAACAACAGTTACATTGGGTTCTAAGTTAGATGAGCAATTGTTGGATAGTCCAAATCTATCAGGCAAAAGCAAGTTTATGCTTCATTATAACTTCCCTGCATTTTCTGTAGGAGAGACACGACCGAATCGTGGACCTGGACGAAGAGAAATCGGACACGGTAACCTGGCTGCAAGAGGCTTGAAGAAAATGTTGCCGGATGATGTTGGATATACGATTCGTATCGTTTCCGACATCCTAGAATCTAACGGTTCAAGTTCAATGGCAACTGTATGTGCTGGTTCTATGGCTTTAATGGATGCGGGTATCCAGTTGAAAAGCGGACTTAGTGGTATTGCCATGGGAATGATTTCTGATGAAGAAAGTGGTAAATACGCTATTCTTAGCGATATCTTAGGAGATGAAGATCACCTTGGAGATATGGACTTCAAGGTCGTTGGAAACGAGAATGGAATCTATGCATGTCAAATGGACATGAAGGTGAACGGATTGTCGTACGACGTTTTGGAAGAAGCATTAATGCAAGCCAAAGAAGGCCGAATGCACGTGCTTCGTGAAATGGAAAAAACTATCTCCGTACCGAATGAAGATCTTAAACCTCACGCACCTAGATTGGTTAAATTCCAGGTGGAGAAAGATAAAATTGGAGCTATTATTGGTTCTGGTGGAAAAGTGATTCAGGAACTTCAAGCTCAAACAAACACGACAATTACGATCGAAGAAGTTGACGGATTTGGAATGGTTGAAATCTTATCAAGCGATAAGGACGGCCTGGAAGAAGCCAAACGAATTATCGATGGTATATGTGAAGATGCTGAAGTTGGAAAGGTATACACTGGTGTAGTTAAAGGAATCATGGATTTCGGAGCTTTCATTGAATTCTTACCTGGAAAACAAGGATTGTTACACATATCAGAAATCAAGTGGGAACGATTAGAGACGATGGATGGAATTTACAAGGAAGGCGAAGAAGTAGAAGTTAAACTTCTTGATATCGACGAACGTTCAGGTAAATTTAAATTATCTCGAAAAGTGTTGCTTGAAAAACCAGAAGGTTACGTTGAACCACAACGAAGAGAACGTCGAGATGGAGACCGCAGAGGTGGAAACGATCGAAGACGAGATAGCCGAGGTGGTGGACGAGACAATAGAGGAAGAGACAGCAGAGGTGGGAGATAAAACCCCACTTGTGACCAGGAAAGTCAATCATTAGAGAGACCAACTGGATAAATTAATTGAAAAAAGTGGCCTAGAGCCACTTTTTTTGTGCCATGAAACGAACAACAGAGGCGGATTCACTTTTTGATGGATTGGAGAACATGTCGACCGAAGACTTGCTTACTTCCATAAATCAATTGGATCAGACCGTGGCAGAAAGTGTGGCGAAGCAAATGTTGTCGATAACCCAATTGGTTGATGCGGTTTATGAAAAAATGAAAACCGGTGGCCGATTGTTTTATATAGGATCCGGCACCAGTGGCCGACTGGGTGTAGTCGATGCTTCTGAGTGTCCACCAACCTTTGGCGTTGAACAAGGCAGGGTAATAGGCATAATAGCGGGTGGAGAGGCTGCTATCCGTAAAGCCGTTGAGTTTGCAGAGGATGATGTCAAACAAGCCTGGATCGATTTGCAGGAGCACAACATCACAGGTAAAGACTTTGTGGTTGGTATCAGTGCCAGCGGAACGACGCCTTATGTCTTGGGCGGATTGATGAAATGTAAAGAAAATGCAGTTTCAACAGGGTCCATTGCATGTAATTCAGTAAGTGAAATTGGTAAAGTGGCGGATTTTGCAATTGATTGCCCGGTAGGCCCAGAATTTGTAACTGGGAGTACACGCATGAAATCGGGTACGGCACAGAAATTAATCCTAAACATGATCACCACATCGGTCATGATTAAACTGGGTCATGTTAAAGGGAATAAGATGGTGGATATGCAGTTAACCAACGATAAATTGGTTGATCGCGGAACCCGAATGATTATGGAAAAAACGGACCTTGATTACAAAGAGGCAAACGCTTTACTCGCCAAATGGGGAAGTGTTCGCAAGGCGTTGGAGAGTATCATTGGCTAATCATCAGTCATTATTTCGAATAAATCAGGTGAATTGAGGATGAATATTCTTTCAAAATTAGTTTTGATGGTAAAACTAAAACTGTCCGGAATAGCCAAAGAACTTTGATTGACGTTGCTCAAGTTTATTAGAAGCCATTGCGGTAAATTGGTACGATCCGTGTAACTCGTGACCAGTTTGTTTTTCCGTTGAATTTTTGCAAACAATAGAGTGGCGGTAAGTTCCTTTTGCCACCAACTCCCATGATCCACTCTAAAATCGAGTTTGTCGCTAGGCGTTGGCTGTATTTCTGAAACTATTTCGTTTACAATTGGATTTGTTGCTACCTGACAAGCCAATATTGCCTGGATGATGAGGGAAATGTTCCGTTGAGTGTCTTTCTTCTTTGGAAAAAAATCGGGCTTAAATTTGATGTCATATCTTCCAAAATGTTCGGTATTGTTTCGTTCGAAACTCTTAAGACTCTTTAATATAAGACTATCTAATGCCCCTTCTTTCTGTTTAAACCCTTGACCCTGTAAAGAAGTGTGCTCTAAGCCAATTTTTTTTTGGTTCGAGTTGTCGCGTATAATAAAGTCTGGTTTGTCATTATGTTCAAGGATATCTAATTCTCCAGGCATCAAACTACAAAATATACTGCAATCATTGAGCTCAATAGCTTTTTTTTTATCGTCAGAATTACCCGAATCCAAATTAGAACCAAATGCTTCTAATAGCCTCTTTATATTAGCTACCTGTTCGGCTATATTTTTGTTGGATTCAATTTTTATCATGTGTTTTCAAAACAGTTCGATCATTTCACCCAAATCTTGAATTTCGTATGTAGCCACCTTCGGGTGATCTTGTTTGTGCGGATTAAAAAAGACCTGATCGATACCTGCATTCTTACTGCCCATTACATCGGTGTCAAAATGGTCGCCAACATATATGCTGTGATCAGCCTGAGCTAATGCCAGAGACAATGCATGCTCAAAGACTCTTGGATTGGGTTTGAGTACACCCACTTCTTCAGACGTCGTAATGGTTTTAAAATATCCATTTAAACCCGAACATTTGAGTTTGGTAGCCTGAACTTCTTTAAACCCATTGGTTATTAAATGTAATTGATAACGACCTTTCAGGTAGTCCAGTGTTTTTATCGCATTAGGCAGCAAGCCTGGTTGAGTTGGACCTACCGTTAAGTAGTGCTCATTGATGTCGTGACTTAGTTGTGGATCAATGATGTCCCAAAGTTTTAAAACGGCAGGAAACCGGCCATTTCGCAACGTGAGTTTGTCAATTTTTTGAACGCGATAAAGTGTCCAGAGACCTTCGTTAATTTCTTCATATGCGTCCATAAATGTGTGAAAGTCAGGAACGCCTCTGCCCACAAGATCAAATTGGTCGAACAAAGCCTCCAGCGTTTTTCGGCTGTTGTTTGAAAAATCCCAAAGGGTGTGGTCTAAATCAAAAAAGATGTGTTTGTACGTATCCATCATAAGGCCGCAAAATAGGGTTTGGAAAGGTGAGTCAGCAGAAATACCACGTTTGCGGCGCATAAAAGAACCAGAACGCCTAAACTGATAATAATGGGTTTCTTGATTCGTTTAAAAAGGGGCAATTCCAGTCCTGTCCTAAAGAAGTACGTTAAAGACAGTATTGCCGGAAGCATAAATATAGATTTAATGCACCCAAAATCTCGGTAATCGTAGCTGTATTTTATATTGAAAGCCAGGAAGCCAAAGGCAAAACCAAAATGAACCAGGCGGGTAAGTGTCTTTTCATCAAATCGCAAATTCTTAAAGAACTTGAACAGTTCTGAAAACAAGCCCGCGAGAAAGAGCAACAGTGGCAATAACCCCAGAACAAATATGGATCGGGCCAAATTGATTAAATCCGGATGTTTACTTGTCCAGCTCCAGGGATGAAACAGGAACTGAGCGTGATAAAACGAGCCGTACATTTGTCCCCAAAACGACGTGCGGTGAATCGGATAGTCGTTGCCATTGTTAATGTTGTAAGGCGTGTCTATCAAACTGCGATACTGCATTTTAAAATAACCTGACCAAACAGAGGTAATGCCCGGTCGTTTCCAAAATTCCTGTCCATCATCAAACAAAGGAGGCTTTCCAGCTTTGCTCTGGTTGATTGCGAACGCATTCCCATACTTTCCATGGTTTTTGGTGTAATGTGAATGAAATACCAAGGCATAACCCGACAAGGCAATTACAACCAACAGGTATCTATGCTTTTTAGCCCTTAGTAAAACAGGTATTAGGGTTACGGCGCCTAAAATGAATAAGGCAATTCCACTTCCTTTAATGTGGGGTGCAAAGGACAATACCGCAATGGCGATTAACGCATATTTTAGCTTGGGTTTGCTTATGTAACGAATTATATAATAGGTCGTTACAACTCCCAGAAAGATAATAATGGTGTCGTTGGTTGACTGAATTCCAATGCCAAAAAGGGCAGGGTTGACCAACCAAAAACAGGTTATTAGATAACGGAGTTGACTGGGTATGCGCTCGTGTTTAAGTAATAAGAATAAAAAGTATATGGCCAATAGTGAGAACAGCACGTTCTCAAACTGCATCTGTTTTAGAATAGAAAGGCGGTCGGTTTTATTTCGAAGATTAGAGATAAAGGCGTTGGCCTTATAGAAAATGGGAGGTTGAAAACACTCCCAACAGGAATCTCTGTGTTCAATAGATTGATCAGCCAATATCCGTTGGACAACTTGTGCATGATCATCGTTGGCTTCTTTGTTGATGTGTCCACCCCAAAATCGGCCAACAACTCCTATGGTCAGGCACAGCGCGAATAATATGTTGAGAAAAGTTTTCAATTAATTCTGAATTTTTGATCCGAAACTTAAATCACCCGCATCGCCCAAACCAGGAACAATATATCCATTGTCGTCTAGTTCGTCGTCGATACAACCAATCCATAAAGTGGCATTTGGAATGTGTTTCCTGACATATTCTACGCCTTGTTTGCTTCCAATTACTGAAACCAAATGTACTTCTTTGGGTTGGCCTTGAGTTAAAAACTGTTGATACGATAATACCAAAGACTGCCCGGTAGCAATCATGGGGTCTGTTAAGATGAGAACCCGATTGTCTATACTGGGACAAGCCATATATTCTACTTTTATTTCAAATTCATGTTTACTGATATGGTGTCGATAGGCAGATATATAAGCCAGGTCTGCATGGTCAAAAAGATTGTTTACACCCATTTGTAAAGGAATGCCCGCCCGGAGGATAGTTGCGACAACCGGGTGCTCTTTTAGCTCTAATGTGTCAGACATGGCCAGAGGTGTTTGCGTTTGTGTTCTTTTATAGTCCAATTGCTTAGATATTTCGTACGCCGAAATCGTGCCAAGGCGTTCAATGTTTTTCCTAAAACGATATCGATCTTGTTGTATGTCCTTGTCTCTCAATTCTTTAAGAATCTGGTGGACAATTGAATTTTCCTGAGATAGATTTTTTAATGTAAACATCTTTTTTGGTACGGTTTCTGCCTGTAAAATTATGGAAGTTTAATTTATACCAAAATCCTATAAATAGTAAATATCAATTAACTTTGATTCGTAATGAAGAGCGTAAAAGCAAACATAATTAGTGCATTAGGCGTCGTATTTTTAGTACTGTTTTCGGGGTTTTCTGCTCCGAAACAGGATGTGTTTATTGAAATTGAATCTGCCATTGCAGTAGGAAATGCACATATGTTCTCAAAATACCTGAACAGTAGTGTTGAACTTGAGTTGCCAGGGGAGCAGGAAGGAATTTATTCCAAACAGCAAACCGTGGCTATCATGAATCGATTTTTTGACAAGTTCCCACCAACTGGGTTCAAAATTGTACACCGTGGAAGTTCTGCATCTGGGAGCCGGTTTGCTGTTGGTGATTATACCACCGGAGAGGAAAAAACCTTCCGAGTGACCGTATTTATCAAAAAAACAGGATCTGAGTATCTCATTCAAGAAATCGAATTTGAATAGATTTGTTCATCATTATGGACTTTAACAGCAAAGAGACCCTAGATTTTATTCAGCGAGCATTTAAAGAAGATATCCGAGATGGAGATCATTCTTCATTGGCTTCAATTCCACAAGGGACTCAAGGAAAAGCAAAACTTTTGTTTAAAGACAACGGAGTGGTTGCCGGCATAGAATTGGCTCAGGTAATACTTCGGCAATTAGATCCAAACATGAAGTTTGAGGTGTTTAACAAGGACGGTGACGTTGTTAAATATGGGGATATTGGTTTTGTCGTTGAGGGCAACGTACATGGGATTTTGGCAGGAGAGCGATTGCTTTTGAACTGCATGCAGAGATTAAGTGGAATTGCAAGCTATACAAACCGCCTGGTTCAACTTATGGGAGACTCGTCTTCCAGGTTATTGGATACCCGAAAAACGACCCCAAACCTTCGGTTTTTGGAAAAGTGGGCCGTTACAGTTGGAGGAGGACATAATCATCGCATAGGCCTATATGACATGATCATGCTCAAAGACAACCACGTGGATTATGCCGGTGGTGTTACCAATGCGGTAGCCCAAACTCAAAAATATTTACGTGAGAAACAACTCGATTTGAAAGTTGAGATAGAAACGCGTAATCTGGATGAGGTAAAAGAAGCTCTAGCATCTGAAGGCGTTGATCGGATTATGCTTGATAATTTTACACCGGAAGAAATTGTGGTCGCCTTGAAGGTAATAAACGGTCGAGTGGAAACCGAAGCCAGCGGTGGCATAAATGAAACCAACCTGGCGGGATATGCCGCAACAAATGTTGATTACATAAGCATTGGTGCATTAACCCACTCCGTAAAGAGCATGGATATCAGTTTGAAAGAGACGGATTAATATAGGTTTCTACAAAGCGAATAAGCTGTTTCTGAGGTATCTTATGCCCCCCTTTATATTCAAACAAAGTCGGATTTATTCCCATTTTAGTAAATAAGGAAATCTGTTTTTCCCACGATTCCTTTGTCCGGAAAACATCGTCATTGTCGTACGTGAGATAAATGTTGGTGTTTTTTAGATTCGCTGAACCCTGCTCTAAGTCAATGTCGCCTGGAAACGTACCAGCCCAAAGGATTAGATTGTTCGGTTGCACAATGCCGTCAGCTATCCATCGGCAAGCCGTTGCAACCCCCTGAGAAAATCCCAACACGTGCACCGTCTGATTCGGTTTAACCATTTGTTTATAAACCCGGTTCAAAAAGGTGACGTAATCCATGATGTCATTAAGGCGATCCTCTTTAGTCATCCAACTGGCCACTACATCTCCATTAAAACCTCTTTTATAGAAACGGTGAAAACCTTCTGGGGCAATGATGGCCGTTTGTGGGTGCAGTAAACACTCAAACTCCTCTATAAACGTATTGGCC
>CAYZWM010000179.1:0-9000 GCA_964482155.1 uncultured Chitinophagaceae bacterium
ATAATATTCTTTTTCGCTTCATCTTATGCCGTTTTCGTCACTGTAACACAATATTAACGAACCAATATCTAGTTTCTTTTCATTTACGGAGGAAATAGTACTTTTTTAAGACAGATATCGAAAATTTGATAAAACTTAAAATTCGGAAAAACCACAAATATCTAATTATCAATAACTTGCGTTTTTGAATCGAAAATAACGCAAACAATACTTCATTTATGAGATCTGGTGTATGAATGATTTACGACAAACGTTTACGACATTGTCAATGTATATTTAGAATTCGAATAATATAAACATTGTCAATAATTGCCCCTGTCTATATTTTTGCCAGAATAAATATAGAAACCCTATGGCACTGGATCGTGACCATGACCACCCCATGGATGGCATCTTGAAATCCGTTTTATGGTCAACCAAAGTCCTTTGAAGGGTCCGTGTTTTGCAATCGCCTCTAAACCATATTGAGAACAGGATGGATTATATCTACACGAATTAGGTAAAAACGGAGAGATCACTAATTGGTAAAACCGGATAAATAAAAGAAAAAAAAGGCTAATCAGTTTGAGAAAGCCGGTCAGCAAGCGTTTCATAGATTTTACTAAAGGAGTTTAAGATTAATTCACTTGGTACAATTTCCTTACCCGTAAAGATAACAGCAAGAATCATTTGTTTGTTTTCAGGAATTAAACGTTCAAAATCCCCTTTGAACGAATTGAAAGACTCCCGCATTCTCCTTTTGATAAGATTGCGATCAACCGCCCTCGGAAAATTCTTTTTAGGGACAGAAAAAAGAACCTGGATGTTAGAGTCCAAACCCTTATTTATTTTTTGACACAACAAAAGAAGTGGGTATTTGCCCACTCTTTCATTCTTACCGGAAAAAATATCTTGTATTAGAACTCGATCACAGAGTCGTTCAGATTTAGACAAACTAGCCATTCAGGCCACGTCTATTATCTCTTATGACCAGGCTCGTCAGAAACACTAAGCTTCGTTCTGCCCTTTGCTCGTCGAGCTGCTAGCACTTTACGCCCGTTCTTCGTACTCATACGTTCTCTAAAGCCGTGCTTATTTTTTCTCTTTCTATTCGAAGGCTGAAATGTTCTCTTCATCGCTTTTAATCCTTATAAATCCCTGTCTCAAAAAGGAGTGCAAAAATAACCATTAAACAATCAGTTTTAAAGTTTTGCGATAAAATTTTCCTTTTTGTACTTTTGACCCAAACCAACACTATGAACCATCAAGAAATTAAACTATGCCTGGCATGTGACAATGCCGTTCGGGGTAGAACGGACAAGAAGTTCTGCGACGATCAATGCCGTAACAGTTATCACAATAAACTAAACGGTACATCCTCCCTGTACATCAAAAAAATTAACAAGATTCTAAGGAAGAATCGACTCATCCTTCATGGGTTAAATACCGGCAATAAGGCTAAAACGTCTAAGAAATCACTTGTTAACCAGGGCTTTAATTTTCAGTTTCATACCAACACCTGTATCACCCAGACTGGGAAACAGTGTTTTTTTTGCTACGAACAAGGGTATTTACCATTAGAAAGAGGTTATTTTGCCTTAGTAGTTAACCACGAATATATAGATGGCTGTTAATTGGAGTGAAGCATCAGGGAAATTTGGAAACCTTTTAAAGAAATCCATTATTTCGTTTGGAGACGAAAGCATTTATGTCCACAATGTTTTGTTTGCCATTGTAGTCGTTATTGCATCATATATAGTCGTTCGTTGGATAAAACGCCTATTATCCTCTGCCCAAAAGGCAAACAAACTTACCATAGGCCAAAAATACGCCTACTCACAACTGACCAAATACATCACAATCTTATTGGCCAGTGTCATTGTATTTGAATCGCTCAAAATTGACGTTACCATTCTTATGGCGGGTTCCGCTGCCTTTTTTCTGGCGCTGGCTCTGGGGCTTCAACACTTATTTAATGATCTGGTTTCTGGCTTTTTCCTTCTTTTCGAAGGAACTATTCGCGTAGGTGATATTATTGAGGTGGACGGTATGGTAAGCCGTGTTAAAGAAATAGGAATACGTACATCCAAGTTAAAAAATAGAGATGGAATAACCCTCGTTATTCCGAACTCCAAAATCATTAGTAATTCGGTGATCAATTGGACGACAGACAGCAGTGTAACGCGATTCCAGGTTCACGTAGGCGTTGCGTACGGCTCAGATGTACAGTTAGTCCGGAATGTCTTACTCGAGTGTGCAGAACGTCACACGGAAATTGTTCGAAGCCCTAAACCGAACTGTCGATTTATCGATTTTGGCGATTCCTCTCTTCAATTTGAGTTGTTATTTTGGTCTAAGAACCGGTTTCGAATTGAAGATGTTAAGAGTGATGTTCGCTTCATGATTAACTCCGAATTTGCGAAAAATAACATTACGGTACCTTTCCCACAACGCGACATCCATATAAAAACAAACCCCGATAAATCAACGTTTACCGAGGCAGATACAGATTCTAAGGAACCAACTACTTAATTCCCAATTTCTTTTTGACCGACTTAGGCAATGCATCTTTGTGTAACATTACATCCATCGTTTTGTATTGCATATAAGGGACTGAGGCATACATATATCCATCACAATCGTTTTTCGTACCCCACGAATTCTTTACGATATAATATTGAGCTCCGTTCTGATCCTTGACAATGCCCGTCAAATGCATGCCATGATCGTCCGTTGTTGAGTAGTTATCGAAAGCCACCTGCCGCATCTCTTGAGTAATCACTTTCTCCTTGCCTGGGGTATCAAACTGAGACCCTTTTCGCTCGGCTCCTGCACTATTAAAGTGCTTGTTATCTTTACCCTTCATCGTAAGCATCGAATCGTGTTCTGGAACGATTGCAAGGCCATTTCGGAAGGAGAAACCCTTTTCACTTACATCACTTGCCCAGGCAATAGAATATCCTCCCATAAGTGAATGGTCTATGGATGCCATAAACTCATCTAAAGGCAAATTGTATACATCAGCACCAATCCAATTGTCTGCGACCTCAAGCATAAAGGTTTCATAAAATGGATGGTGCGTATAGGACGATAGAGTAATATAATCGTCCATATTTAGACCAAGGTCTTCTGAAAACGATGTAGGCGTATACGACTTACCCTGGTATTCAAAGTTCTCCGGCATTTCACCTAAATAGGCATCCAAAACGCCTTTTATAGCTCCTTTCCACGCTGTGGTAAGTTTTCCCTGTCGATTTTTAATCACCACATCGCACATGGCTTTTAACATGGCTTCCATTTCTGAGTGGTTGTGCTTTTTTAAACCATAATTAAGGCCTTTATATGTTTCTTGTGGTACAATACCATACTTCTTAATTACATATGGGATATCGTGAAACGCACCGCCCTGAGAGAAATTCAGTTTCCCCTGCATCCGAATATACTTTTCGGCCTTATCGATATATGCCATTCGAACAATATACATTTCCGATAACTTGTGCTTCCCCTTACCCATTCTCATCAATTCACTTTCCATAAATGAAAGCGCTCCAAAACTCCAACAGGTGCCTGTTTTACTTTGATTCTGAACTTCATTTACCTCAATATCCTTTACGATGTCAAAGTAGTAATGACCATCTTTTTTGTTCTTTAAGGTGTCTTGTGCAAACAACTGAAGGCTAAACAAACTACACATCAGTGTTAGGGCTACTAATACTTGTTTCATTAAAATCAAATTTTGGCCAAATTATTAATTTTTTATCGGCCTTGTGAAATAAAAACGACCAACAGGTCTTAAAATTGGAAATAAATAAACGGTTGAACATCTGCGGTTTTTGCTTGATAGCAAGTAAATATGACCACCGCACAAACCAATACTTTAACCATATCGGGCATAACAACAAAGGCATTCTTCACGACATCTTTCCATTTAGTTGGAATAAAATGAATAACAAAACCCAAACCAACAATAAACAATGCTGTGCGGTATTTATCAATTCGTTCAGCAATTCCCGCCCAATCAAAATTGTAAGCAATCTGATTTAACATAAGTTTTACTTTAGGAACATTATCCGAACGGAAGTATATCCAACAAAACGCAATAAAATGAAACGTAACCACTCCGGCTAACCAAGTGGGTAATCTTAGGCTCGCCCAGTTCTTTCTCCGAGCCACATAGGTTATCACCCCAAGTATTATTGCAGCAATGAATAAGCCAGTTACTAATGGCCAATACTGATTTGGATGAACCCAATTATCGTTTAAGAAGGTCCAAATCTGCTCCGAACCCAGCCAGTATTTTATGGGAACCATCTGGGCTACGAGAATGGAGGCCGCTAAACAAAGAGCGGATAAGGTGGCGGTAAATTTCCATAAACTTTCTTTCCAAATCTTATGTAAAGCGAGAGCACCACCATGTAAACCGCCCCAAATAATAAACTTGGTTGCCGCACCATGCCATAATCCGCCTAGAAGCATGGTAATCATTAAGTTGATATACATTCTAATCTTGCCCTTTCGGTTTCCTCCCAGCGATATGTAGAGGTAGTCTCTCAACCAGGTAGATAAAGAGATGTGCCACCTCCTCCAAAAATCCGTAATGGAAACGGCCTTATAGGGTGAATTAAAGTTTAAGGGCAGCTGAAATCCCAATAACGCAGCAAGCCCAATAGCCATATCGGAGTATCCCGAAAAATCACAATAAATTTGAATACTGTAGCCATAAACCGCCATCAAATTACTAAAACCCGAATACAAATTCGGATCGTCAAACACCCGGTCCACGAAATTGACTGAGATGTAGTCAGACACAACCGTCTTTTTAAACAATCCAGCCATAATGAGATACAAGGCGACACCTAACTGTTCTTTGGTTAGGCTGTATTTCTTATAAATCTGCGGTATAAAATCCGCTGCTCGTACGATAGGACCGGCAACCAGTTGAGGAAAAAAGGTGACGAAAAAACCAAAGTCCACGATATTCTTAGCAGGTTTGATCTGACGTCTGTATATATCGATGGTATAACTCAGCGTTTGAAAGGTATAAAAAGAGATGCCTACGGGAAGAATAATTTCATAAAGGTCAAACTCCGAACCGAACCAGTTGTTCGAGAACATGGCCATAAAATTGACCGCCTTAAAGTCTGTATGAGCAAGGTCATTTATGAGGTCAACAAAATAAACTGAGTATTTAAAAAAGGCCAGCAGCCCCAGGTTGACGAATAAACTTAAAATAAGAAACAGCCTTCGCCTTGAACGATCATTCGATTTATGTATGGCATTGCCACACCAATAATCTACAACGGTAGATATGAGCAACAAACCAAAGTAAAGCCCCCCTGATTTGTAATAAAAAAACAAACTAAAAAGAAGCAAGTAGGTATTCCTGATAACTGGCTTTTTATGAAATAGCCAAAACAATAGAAACCCTACGCTGAATAGAAATAGGAACAAATACTGATTGAAAATCAGCGGCGCACTATCCGAGTAAATAAATATTTCTTTTAACCTAAGCACCGCGTTTATTCAAATCGTTGTTCATACGCATCCATTATGCTTGTATAGAGCATTTTACCTTGTAGAATATACCCTTCTTCCGAATAGTGAATTAAGTCGCCACGAGCCAGGCCTTCCGCCTTCCACTTTTTAATGGAATAATTACCGCCCATGAGTTTATTAAAATCCCAAATACCCGTTCCAAATTCCTCTGAAAGTTCGTAAATAGATTGCACAACTTTGTCCACATTGGAGTTGTGATAGCGACGTTTTATATAGAAATCACCGGGTGTTGTTAGCAGGATAGATGCCTTGGGGTTTCTAGAAATAATCTTGGTCAACAAGGTTCTATACGAATCTTTAAAACATCCCTGACAAAACATTCTTTCGCTCATATAGGCATCGTTTGTTCCAAGAGAAAGGATGATTAGGTCTGAGTTTAAAGACGCCATTTGCTCATCGAAGAAATTGTTTCTCAAGTAGCTTTTGGCATAGGCCCCATTTAGACCAATCGCATTGTATACCAGTCCCGGGTTGTTGTTTTCCAGACTCATTCCAAAAAGTTGAAAATACCCCTGATCGGCATTTTTTTCAAATCCCATCCAGAAACTATCTTGCATCTGCTGGAAATTAATTTGTGCTATGGAAGAAGTTAACGGTTGATAATCAAAGTCAATAGCCGAACTGTCTGGGTTTAGCATTTTCACATCAAAGCTGACTGGAGTATGATAACTAAACAACTTGAGTCGGCTGAACTCATAGTTCATGTCTCCATCAATGTTCGGATCAATTTTTAGGGTTGCCGAGCTATCAAATGTAGTGGCCGTAGCTCCGCAGATGCCAAAATTACAATGGTCTCTCGATACAATGCTTCTACACCCATCCCACGATCCGTTGTATCGAATTTTTAGGTTCAGTGGGCTGTTGCTTCGAATTAACCGGAACGGAAAAACAAAACCTCGTCCACCGTTGCCAAACGTCTTTTGGAATAATTTACGAGAAGTGTGTGTTAAAAAGTCAGCTTGAATATGGCTATCGCCAATATGAGTAATGACTACTTTCTCGCGTTTTGCCTCAACGTAATTATCAAGACCTGAAAAGAAGTTACCTAAATTTTCCGGACTGGTTATCGTGTTTAGGTCGTAATTCACCGATTTATATTCCGGTAAAAAAACCGGCATCAGTCCATGTCCTGCACCTCGATGCACGAAAGACGTGTTGATTGAAACCAGTACAATCAAGCAAACCCATTTTACTACTCTAAAAATCAAATATATTCTCCGTTAAACTTGGTCTTTACCTCGTTTACAATTCGCTTAACCTCTTGCTCGCTGTCTTTATTACATACAAGCAAAGCATCCGGCGTATCTAATACGAATAAATTGTCTACACCTTCCAGGAAGACAAGTTTGTCATTTGAGGAAACAACCAGGTTGTTCTTAGAAGATTTAAACTCAACTCTCGTGCCAATTTGCACATTACTGTCCGTATTTTTTTCTGCAACGTCATACAAAGACTTCCATGTACCTAAATCAGACCACCCGAAATCTGAGGGTAGGACATATACATTGTCTGACTTTTCTATAATGCCATAGTCAATGGAAATATTTTGGCAGGATGGATATATCTTCTCGATAAATGCATTTTCCTTATCAGTATAGTAGTCGTTTACGCCCGATTTAAACAAATCTGACATTTCTATTAAATGATCATCAAATGCTTTGAGAATGGCATCCAGTTTCCAAATAAAGATTCCAGCGTTCCATAAAAAGTCTCCACTGTCAACAAATTGCTTCGCCAAATCTAAATTTGGTTTTTCGGTAAACGTCTTTAATTCATGTACGCCTTCAGACACTTCTTCCTCCTTAAATTGGATATAACCATAACCCGTATCAGGCCTTGAAGGTTTTATCCCAAGGGTCACCAGCGCATCGTTATTATCAGCAAAACTCATCGCGGAATTCACTTGATGAATAAACGCTTCTTTGTCTAAAATTAGATGGTCTGATGGGGCGACAACAATAACAGAATCAGGATCTTTTGCAGCAATTTTGTAACAGGCATAGGCAATACAAGGCGCTGTATTCTTAGCCATTGGTTCGCCAAGTATTTGATTATCATTAATATCTGGAAGCTGAGATTTTATCAGATCACGGTAGTTCTCGTTTGTCACGATATATATGTTCTCTGACGGCAGAAGTTCTTCGAATCTCGCATACGTCATTTGCAACAACGACTGTCCCAGACCCAAAATGTCTAGAAACTGCTTTGGTTTATTTACTCGACTTACCGGCCAGAATCGGGTTCCTACCCCTCCAGCCATGATTACCGCGTATTTGTTCATATTAATATCCCCTCTTTGTTTAAATCATGAATATGCACAATACCTACATACTCATCCTTCTCCAGGACTATAACCTGGCTTATCTTATGTTCGGCCATTTTCTGTGCCGCAACAGCTGCCAATTCCTCTGCATCCATGCATATAGGGTTATGCCCCATAATATCAGAGGCAATGGCTTTTTCCATATCAATTTTAGCTTCCAACATCCTTCTTAAATCACCGTCCGTAATAATTCCAAGTAACTTTCCTTCTTCAACTACGGCGACCGCCCCTAACCTCTTTTTGGTAAGTTCAACAATAACCTCTTTTATTGAGTTTGTTGGACGAACCATGGGCCTGGCATTCCGACCAGCCAAATCCGATAGAGTCATATACAACCTCTTGCCCAGGGATCCCCCTGGATGATACCGCGCGAAATCCTTGGATGTAAAACCACGTGACTTTAATAGACAGACCGCCAACGCATCACCCATAACCAATTGGACTGTTGTACTTGTTGTCGGCGCTAGATTATTGGGACACGCCTCTTTTTCGACACTGACATCCAGCATATAATCTGCTTGTTTGGCTAAAAAGGAGTCCGAATTCCCTACCATAGCAATTAAAACATTCCCACCAGCCTTAATAAGTGGCACCAACGCTTTAATCTCCGGTGTGTTGCCACTTTTAGAAATGCATAGCACAACATCGTCTTGTTGAATCATTCCGAGGTCACCATGAACGGCATCAGCAGCATGCATAAACATCGATGGTGTTCCCGTACTATTCAAAGTTGCCACAATCTTGTTCGCAATTGCAGCACTTTTACCAATTCCGGTAATAACAACTCTGCCTTTTGACTTTAAAATTTTTAAAATTACTTGATAAAAATCAGGGGTAATTCTGTCCTGTAAGCGAGCCACGGCATCGGCTTCCATGCCAATTGTTTCCCGAGCCCATCTTTCTACTTCCTCAATCTTTTGCAAAAACCTATGAATTTGATGCAAATTAAATTTTTTTTGCGGTGAAACTGAAAGTTTTAGTAATTTAGTGCTACAAAGAAACTCACATAACGAAAAGAGTAAACAATAAATGACACAACAGACGGCAGACATCAAAAAGAGCTTAAAGGATTTTTTTGGGTTTAATTCGTTCAAGGGAAACCAGGAACCTGTAATTAAAGCCATATTAGAAGGGAATGATTG
>CAYZWM010000180.1:0-8850 GCA_964482155.1 uncultured Chitinophagaceae bacterium
TGCCGCTGCTCGAGATATACGAGAAACGTTCGGTCGAATGGCTATGAACGATGAAGAAACTGTCGCCCTTATTGCAGGTGGCCATACGTTTGGTAAAACCCATGGTGCAGTTGATCCTGACAAGTATGTTGGGAAAGAACCGGCAGCAGCGAGCATAGAAGAACAGAGCCAGGGTTGGAAGAACACCTTCGGCACAGGAAATGCAGGCGATACGTTTACCAGTGGCCTTGAAGGCACATGGACGACAACGCCAACAAAGTGGAGCAATAACTTCTTTGAGAATCTATTTGGCTATGAATGGGAGCTAACGAAGAGCCCAGCGGGTGCTCACCAGTGGAAACCAACCGGAGGCGCAGGTGAAGGTACCGTACCCGATGCCCATGACTCTTCAAAAAGTCATACGCCTATTATGCTAACAACCGATATCTCGTTGAGAGAAGACCCCGCTTATGAGAAAATTTCAAGACGTTTCTTTGAGAATCCAGACGAGTTCGCAGATGCTTTTGCTCGCGCCTGGTTCAAACTAACGCATCGAGATATGGGGCCTGTGTCTCTCTATCTTGGGTCAGAAGTTCCTTCGGAAGTACTGATCTGGCAAGACCCTATCTCACCAGTTACGCATACATTGATTGATGATCGGGATATTGCCTCACTAAAACATACTATTCTTAGTTCAGACCTGTCCGTGTCCCAATTGGTGTCTACGGCCTGGGCTTCAGCAGGAACGTTTCGTGGATCGGATAAACGCGGTGGCGCGAATGGCGCACGTATTCGTCTTGCCCCACAGAAAGATTGGGAAGTAAACAACCCCACTGAACTTTCAAACGTGTTGGGAGTTTTAGAGGGAATTCAAAACGAATTTAACAGCGCTCAGGCAGGCGATAAGTTGGTTTCGCTCGCAGACTTAATTGTTTTGGGTGGCTGTACGGGTATTGAACAAGCAGCGAAGAATGCGGGTCAACATGTGACTGTACCATTTACCCCAGGTCGCGCAGATGCAACGCAAGATCAAACCGATGCAGACTCATTCAATGCGTTAGAGCCAACGGCTGACGGGTTTCGAAACTACCTGAACGAACGATACACCACATCGGCAGAAGAATTGTTGGTTGATAGAGCCCAACTTCTGACACTTTCTGTACCTGAGATGACGGTTTTGATAGGCGGTATGCGTGTTCTTAAAACGAACTACGACCAATCCAGTCACGGTGTATTTACGAACAAATCGGAAGCTCTCACCAATGACTTCTTTGTTAATCTACTTGATTTAGGAACGACATGGAAAGCGACTTCCGAAGACGAACGTGTCTTTGAGGGGACGGATCGTATAACGGGTAACCTCAAATGGACAGGAACTCGAGCTGATCTCATCTTCGGTTCAAACTCCGAGTTACGTGCGCTTGCCGAAGTATACGCAAGTGAGGATTCTCAAGAGCAGTTTGTACAGGATTTTGTGGCAGCCTGGTCTAAGGTTATGAACCTCGACCGGTTCGATTTGGCCTAAAACGGCCACGGTACGGTAGAGCATGGAGTTAATATGAATAGGTGGTCTAGAAACAGACCTGTTTTCTTAACGTAAGATGTTAAATGATGGTTTCTCCTTTCGAGTAGTTCATGATGTCTAACAACAGATCTATAATATTTTCTGACTTGGTTTTTTTTAACTTTTTATACATGCAAAATGAAACTATGCCTGTTTCAATCCGAAAGGAAAAAATGCCAATTGTCCGATTACCGGGTTGAGCTATTATTTTGATTTGGTTCATGGTCGTTCCCATACCATCACTAAATACGCATTCCATCTTCCAGGAAATATTCTCATGATCCTCGGAAAACTTATTTAATAGATTCATTATGGTTGCTCCGTCTTTCATGCAATCACGATAATTAAGTAAAAACAAACGTTCATTAAGGCACCAGGTACAATCTATCTCATTGACAATAGATTGTTACGGCTTAAACCAGAGAAGAGTCAACCGATATTTCTGTATCTAACAAAACTGAAATAGGACAATTTTCTTTGGCATCTTTTACCGACTCTTGAAATGTTGATTCGTCAATACCATCAATTTTTGCCCGCAAGGTTAGTTTCGAGCTTGTTACTTTACCATCGTCAATAGTCACTACGCAGGATGTTTCTAATTGATCAGGAGTAAATCCGTGATTGCCTAACACAAAAGAAAGTTTCATGCTAAAACAGCCTGCATGTGCGGCAGCAATTAATTCCTCAGGGTTTGTTCCTGGGCCTTGTTCAAATCTTGAACTAAACGAATATGAAGCCTTGTTTAATACGGAGCTTTGAGTCGTTAAATTCCCTTTACCATCCTTACCACTTCCTTGCCATATGGCTGTTGCCGATCTATCCATAATTATATATTATTCTTTTTTGAGTCCGTACCATGTACCTGCTTCAAATAACGGTGCTGCCTAAATTTTAGCAGATTAATTAACTGTTCATACCTTTGTTATCGCAGGAAAAAAGATGCCGATAAATTCTACCGCGTTATTTTTCGTAATATTGAATTCAAGGATAAGGTACTCATTATTTTTTAATACATTATCCCAACGGGGTACAATCGGAACAGACGAAAGCTTTGAACCTTATTTTTTCCAAACAATGAACACCAAATTGAAAATGAACCGATTTATAGTAATAGGGATTATTCTCGGACTGAGTACCTTAACATTTGGACAAACCAATGAGGAAATTCAGACGGTGGTTCAAATGTGTATTGACCTGGAAGATTTTCAAGCCTACTACCATGAGGACGAAATCGAAGGACGAAAACCCCTCATTATTTACCATGACGGAATGGTGCCCTCAGACCTGACACTTATCAAGTTTGGAGAACCGGTACAATTCATGACCAAAGAGGAAATTTTCTTTTACAACAAACAAGCCTATTTAGACTTTGATAAATTTGAAATTTCACCAACACGGGCTGATATTGAGTTCCGTTACGACATAGAAGGACTGACCATTTCTCTGACATTGAAGAAAGTAGATGGCAACTGGACAATAAAGAGAAGGAAACTGATTGAACAATAGAACAAAGCACTGTAAAACCATAAGCACAATGAAATTGGTTTAAACCAGAATGTTGTAAATCATTAAAAAAATCGAATGGGAATATTAGGAAAGTTATTTGGCAGAAAAAATGCCCAAAGGGAGAAGCCAAGTAATGACAAGTTATCTGAGCTTTTAGAGGGATATGCTCTGGATCCTTCAAAGGAGAACTACACTGAGGTAATTAATGAAATAATGAATGGAAACTCCTTCCTAATTGTCCCTTCTGTAAATGACAATCCAGGAAAGGGGGAATGGAGTACCTTGGAAAAGGAATCAACTCTTCAGCTAACCTCGGTATTCAATTTAGATGGATTAAAAGTATTAGGAGCATTCTCTAATGAACAATCTTTGCTGGAATGGACTAAAGGGAAATCTGAATACACAGCTATGTACGGAAAGGATGTTTTGGATTTCTGCCAGGTAAATGGCATTGATCGAATTATTATTGATAGTGATCAACCAACTATGTTTGTTATGGAAAGAAACAGAGAGAATGTGACTACCGAAACGATTAAAGAAGAAACGGAGGTACAGGTTGGAACGCCCATTAATCCTATTTCGGGCGATCTTTTGGAAAAATTCAAATCAAATTTTTCTAAAGTTGCGTCGATACTGGAAGTGTATCAATATGCAATGAGTCGCAACAATGAAAACATACTTGTATTTGCCTTTAGATTGACCGCATACAACGACAATTCAAGAACTGCATGCATCAATTCAATTCAAAACTCAATGGAAGGAGAAAAATTAGATCTGCCGCTTGAATTATTTTTTCTTGATGAAGAAAGTTGGTATCAAACTGCAAAAGGGATTGAAAACGCTCTCGTTTATGAAAAATAAACGGATTATCACCTTCGCTAAAATGCATAGTGACCCAGTTCGCCGAAACGAAGTGGAGGAAGAACCAAACCGTTTCTATGGTATATAGTTGTGAATTTTAGTAACATAGTATGAAATTCTTCAAATCAATATTAGGCAAAAAAGAATCATTGGAAATAACCCATTCTCCAATTAGTTCTTCTGATTTTAAAAAGCGCATAACAAAATACGTTGCCCCAAAATTGCGTAAACAAGGATGGAAGGGTACAGGGTGGCATTATCGTAAGTTTACAGATACCAACTGCATCTTTTGCCTAAGTTTTCAGCCTAACAAATATGGAGGTGAATGTTGGGTTGAAATTGGAGTGCATTTAGACTTTTTGAAAAATATTGGCCGAAAGGACTACGATTTAAAAAATATTACGTGTCATTCACTTGATATCCGAAGGAGAATTTCACCTGATAAAACAGAAAATTATGCCTGGAAGTATAAGGACACTGACGAAAAAAACGAACTGATCATTAAGTCAATTTGGGATACTTTTATTACTGATGGGCAAGAATTTATGGATCAATTCAACGAATTTCCGAAGCCATTTCTGGACATTGAAATAACAGATATCGATAAGAGGGATGAGAACTATCAAATCAAAGGAATCCCTTTACCCCCTGACGTTCGAACAGCGTGGTATTTATCTCAAGTATATCTTTATATTGGTGAGACTGAAAAAGCGGAAGAGTTTGCTGACTTCGGATTGAGCAGAATACACGGACAGGTAGGTAGTGCGTTAAAAGCTGATTTAGAAAAAATAAAGACAGTTGCGAACACCGGATAAAATGGACCAATCACCTACGCTAATCGTCCACGCTAAAGCTACGGTTATTAAAGATAACGCATGTTACTCCAACTATTAGAAACCAAAATAAGGATAATGAAAACATCTATTTGCAAAATACCGTTTGTGGTTTTTCTTTTTGTTACATCAATAGCAAGCCCGGCTTTAAGTCAGAATAATGAAGTATGTTGGTACACGCCAATTCGAAACAAATTGGTAAAAATAACAATAACTCAAGACTCGATTTTCTTCACTAAAGTACGTTTTGAAAATCCTGAACGGGATTACGGTTACCATTCAACTTTATCTAAAATTGAGAAGGCAATAACAACCGATACAAGTACCTGTTACATACTATCATCAACAAAGGATTCAACGGTCATATTCAACATATTCTATTTCAATTTGATTAAATCGAAAGCTCAACTATTAATTCATGTTGAATCGATGAACATTGATTACGGTTCCATAAAGGAAGCCGAAAATGCTATTCCAGAGTTTAGTATGCCCCAATTGAAAATTACATTGATGCAGCTTCAACAGATTGAAGAAATTAAACAAGGGAAACCAATTTCCTCAATGACAACTGAATTGTTTAACCGATATGCTAAAAAGATTATTAAAAACGACTCCATTAATCAGGTTTATTATGAGCATAACTATAAGCTAGGGTATTTATATGTCGAGTCGACTTCCAGAATTCTTCTTGCTGACTTGGGAATTAATTCTTTGGTTAAAGGAAATATTTATGATAAAATGCTTTTTTCATTTGCTGAAAAAGAAGAGACAAAAGAACTCTATTTAAAGTTGATTGGAAGAAAATAAAGAAAAGTGCTAACGATGACTAACATGCACACCCAAATAATAACCCCTAATGATAAATGATAAAACCAGTACCAGAATAAGCAAGTTCTTAAGTTTAGTTCTGAGACATGCTCCAGAAAAAATAGGGCTGGAACTGGACTCTGCGGGTTGGACGGATGTTGCCGATTTATTAGTCAAAATGAATAGCGATAGACGGTCAATTGATTTCGAAATTCTAGAATATATTGTAGACTCTAATAAAAAGAAAAGGTTTGCCTTCAATTCTGACAAAACACAGATTAGAGCGAACCAGGGACATTCAATCGAAATAGAACACGGATTTAAAGCGATAACTCCACCGGAAATTTTGTATCACGGAACTGGGGAGAAATCTATAGTCTCAATTTTTAAAACGGGAATCGAAAAAAGGGAGAGACACCATGTTCATTTAAGTGCAGATAGAGAAACTGCTTTTAAAGTTGGGCAGAGACATGGCAAACCCGTTATTTTGGAAGTCCTGGCATTGGCAATGGAACAAAATGGGCATACGTTTTATTCTTCCGAAAACAAGGTTTGGCTGACGGATTTTGTGCCGGTCGAATATATTGAACAAAGGAAAAACAAGGGCTAAAATAAATGCGATACGAACTAAATAACTTTAATTAGACGTAATTACGTTCTTTAGCAATGGGGTTAATACGAATTATATGATACAAGGAGATACATACAAATTCCTATGTTATAAAGACAGGAATTCCTCAAAATGGTTTGCATTAATGCTGTATCATTCTGCAATTATGTTTTTCAAAAAAATAAATAGAGTTTCGAATTTTGATAAATTGGAAGAAAATTCAAATCAGATATTAGCTGCAAAGTCAATCGAAGAGTTAATCGCCATTAATACACCTTTAGAGTCTGAAGAGGCATTTATGGATGAAGTCAAATTAGGAATTTGCTTTGAAAATTACATGAAAGGAACCCTTCTTGAAAACGGCTGTTTAATTCATGAAATAAACCCTCAAAAAAACACATCCAATTATGGAGAGCTGGAATCTTTAAGAAAACAACAAAAAGGAAACCCAATTAGATCTTCTGATTTTCTGTTAAACGAGTCCTACGATTATGACCAACACATTAAACAAAACACTTTGAAAAGCCTGTCAGATAGAACAATTAATTATTCTGTGATGCTTAACAAGGGAAATTATCAAAACATTATTAAAACGCCCTTAGACATTATTTCTATCCTAAAAAAATATAACGATCAAAGAAATAATCTTCACTTCTTAATCAGCTATGGTTTCTCTTCTGGGCCACAAATAATTAGAGAATGGCAAACCTTGATTAGTTTCGTGAATAATGAAATGATTAAATCTTATAACACCTTAACTCAGGAACTAAATCCCAAATCGAAAAGATTCATTGAAGAAATAGTTTAACTAGGTGGTGGATGAATTATTTTGTAATAACATAACATTCTCTAACGACACCAAAAATGCATAAATCACCTACGCGGAGGCTTCGGTGATCAAGGGGGAACGGAATTTGAAGGAAACGATATGACAAATTAACTAAAATAAACTATGAGAATATTATTGATTCTACTACTTGTACTTGTCAATACGAACATTTGGGCTCAAGACAGCTTAAACGTCAAACTGCTTTATAATTGGAATGACACATCAATTACCCAGGTGAAGGCATATGGAGATGCATTGTTTAGATTTAATGAAGTGTGGGGTGTTGTCGTTAAAGGCAGGGAATATGCTATTATAGGATCAACCGAGGGTACCCACATATTTGATGTTACAGACCCCGTTAACTCCAAACAGGTCGAGTACATACCCGGAGCTTTCGGCGAAGCAGTACATCGAGATTATCATGATTATAAGGGCTATTTATATATGGTAAGCGATGAAGGAAATGCGACCCTTCAAATAGTCGATCTTAATTTTCTACCTGACTCTGTGTCAGTAGTGTACGATTCAGATGGGTTATTCTCAACAACCCATAACATCTTTATTGATTCAACCAGTGGACTTTTATATACGACCAATAGTGGTATATTTTCCTTAGCGGATCCGACCAACCCCCAGAAAACCTCGTTTCCGAGTGTTCATGGTCATGATTTATATGTCCGAAATGATACACTTTATGTGAATCACGGGGAATCTGGACTTTTTATTTACGACTATTCGAACCCGTCAAGTCCGGTTCTTATAGGGTCATTATCCTCTTATCCCGATAGCGGTTATAACCATTCGGGTTGGCTGAATGAAAAAGGAGATATATACGCATTTGGCGACGAGACATATGGGAAAGACATTAAGATATGTGATGTTCGTGATTATTCGAATATTCGAGTACTGTCTCAGGTAAATTCTGGTGGAGATTCTACGGCCATGCCACACAACTTAATAATTCAGGATGATCTGTTGTATGTGAGTTATTATCACGACGGTTTGTATGTATACGATATTTCAAATCCGTCGAGTCCGACCTTAGCAGGCTTTTATGATACTTACCCTCCCTCGTCAGCGAAAAACTACAATGGTGCATGGGGAGTTTACCCATTCCTGCCTTCGGGCATTGTATTGGTTTCCGACACAGAATATGGACTGTTTGTTTTTGATGTCGATGACATACGATTAGGAGTTGATAACGCCAGTAAAGAAGAGATTGATTTTAAGGTGTCTCCAAATCCGTTTAGGAATGAATTTACAATCTTCTATACTTCGATGCCGAATGAAGATATTAAGTTAGAATTGTATGATCTACATGGAAAACGAATGCAAAACATTCTTGAAACGAATAACATGAACTCAAATGGAACTCAATTTCAATTTTCGATTAATTGTGAAGGATTTCCTCCGGGAATCTACTTTTTGAAGATGAGTATTGGTGAGGAAATGGGTACACAGAAATTAATTAAACTGGAATAGGTTCGGATAACAAAACTAAAGGACATGTAGCACCAACGCATCACCTACGCCGAGGCTTCGGTAATCAAGGGAAATGGATTTTAGCAGAAACGTGAGGAATAAGTAAAAAAATGGGATTAGAAATAGAAAGAAAGTTCTTAGTTAAGAATGACACATGGCAATCCAGAGCCCGCAGCGGTGTCCATATTAAACAAGGGTATCTTAATTCTGAGGTAATGAGAACAGTACGTATCCGGATTTCAGGGGATAATGGATTTTTGACTGTTAAAGGTAAAAATGAAAATTTGACACGAAAGGAGTTTGAATATACTATTCCGTTGAATGAAGCATATGAATTACTCGAACTATGCGAAAAACCGATTATCGAAAAGACTCGATA
>CAYZWM010000181.1:0-8842 GCA_964482155.1 uncultured Chitinophagaceae bacterium
AAGAAGTATAAAGTTAGCGCGTTGAGTTTTACAATACTCGTGTCATTTGTGATAATGCTTATGGCTTGCAATGACAAAGAAGCCATCGACAATTTGGACGATTCTTTGTTTAATGAATCTGTTGCAGATGGTTTGAGTTATTACCAAAATGCGGATGTCTTGCCGGGAAAGTCTCCAAGCCCCCATGGGTCATTTAAATTAGCCTTTAACGACATCGCTTCGGGTGCTTTGAATGCGGAAGGTAAACTACCTGTAGGAGGGGAGTTTCCTACGGGATCTCTAATCGTTAAGGAAGTTCAAACTTCAGGAGAATTAAGCCTTTTGGCCATCATGAAGAAGGATGCAGGTCATGATCAAGCAGCTGATGGCTGGATTTGGGCGGAATATGAAGCCGATGGTGCTGTAGCATACAGCGTTTCTAAAAAAGGAAAAGCATGTACAGGTTGTCACAGTGGTTCTCCAAATCGTGATTTGACACGAATTTTTGATTTACACTAAGTCTTGAACGCAATCGATAGAGCTACCTTAATGGGCTAAGTCTTGTTTCGAAGAAGTCCGTCATCTTGCCTTCTTTTACGTGCAAATCGTTGATTCTCCTTGAAATATCCCGAAATATGTGCAGGTCTATTTTTGTGTCTTTTTAGGGTTTCGTTTGGCTTTTTTTAGAGATTCGTTTAATAGAAACTCAATTTGCCCATTGGTGCTTCTAAACTCGTCTGCCGCCCATTTTTCAATGGCGGCAAACATTTTCTCATCCACACGTAAAGCAAACGCTTTTTTCTTGCTCACGAGATTTTCTTTAACTCATTTTTTCCATCAAAACAGCCCAACCTGCTTGTCCAACATGCAAATTCACTGCACGGTATCCTTTACGCGATTGTTCGTTGATCCTTTTTTCAAATGTCGTCAGCTTCTCAAATGCTTTTCGCTGTAAAATCATGTATTTGTCCATAGTCTTTGTCTAATTATGTAACGTTCCAGCATTAATAATCGGACTCGCTGCCTTGTCAGAACACAGTACAACCAACAGGTTGCTAACCATAGCCGCTTTTTTGTCTTCATCAAGCTCAACGATGTTTCGATCCTTCAACTTGGCTAACGCATCATCGACCATGCCTACAGCGCCTTCAACAATTTTCTTTCTGGCAGCTATAATAGCGGTTGCCTGTTGCCGTTGGAGCATCGCACTTGCAATTTCTTCAGCGTAGGCCAGGTAACTGATTCTGGCTTCTACGACCTCTACACCTGCAATCTCCAAACGACGTGTTAAAGCCTCCTCCAGTCGCTCATCGATTTCTGCGCCACCACTTCTTAGTGTCAAATGGTTGGGTTCACCTGTATGTTCATCTTCCAAATCATCGTATGGATAGGCTCCAGCTAGTTTACGTATGGCGGCCTCACTCTGTACATTCACAAAGTTTTGGTAGTCATCTACGTCAAAGGCAGCTCTGTATGTTTCCTGAACCTTCCATACAACCACGGCACCTATTTTTATAGGGTTGCCAATGCTGTCGTTAACCTTTATTGGAGGTGTGTCTAAATTCCGGGCTCGAAGGGATATTTTTCGTTTTTTGAAAAACGGGTTTATCCAAAAGAAGCCGTTTGTTCGAATGGTTCCTTTGTATATTCCAAAAAGAGTGAGTACGGCAGAACCGTTTGGACTCACCACAATAAAACCTGCACTGGTTAGTATAAATAGTAGAATACTGGCAATAATTGCTATTGGTGAAACAATCATGATGCTAAATACGATACCCGCTATAAGTAACAAAACAAACAGAAGCATTGTGTAGCCAGAAGGGGGATTAAATTTCTTTTCCATAAGTGATATTAAAATGATATTACAAATATATCAACTAAATCTTGGAATTGATGTGGTTTTTCCGATGAAACTACCTCCAAAATCAGACGAATATGGTTTGTCCTTAACTTGTAGACCTATAATGTTCGTAGCTTTGCACAATAATTAATTTGCTTTGAGTAGAAAAGACAAACTGGGGAAACAGCTTCAAAAGGATTTGGGTGAAATCATAGATGCAGCAGCACAACAAATGCTAAAGGGTACTATGGTAACCGTATTGGAGGTTGAGGTAACACCAGATTTGGGACTGGCTAAGGTATTCTTGAGTTTTTTAAATTCAAAAGACAAACAAGCTGACCTTGAAAAGTTGCAGGCGAATAAAGCAACTATTCGACATTACCTGGCCCGAAAGCTTAAAAATCAAATGAGAAAGATTCCAGATTTGGCTTTCTTTTTAGACGACCGCATAGATCGTGCAGAGCGAATTGACGACCTACTGAGAAATCTCAAAGACGACTCTAAGGGTTAATGAACCTTATAGGTTTCATAGCTAAGCGGTATTTGTTTTCTAAAAAGAACACCAATGCCATCAACATAATATCGGCTATTGCAGTGTTGATTTTTACCATCGGAACGGCGGTAATGATTATCATTTTATCCTTTTTAAATGGCCTGGAGGGGTTGGTAAAGGATATGAATAATTCGTTCGATCCGGACATTAAGATAACAGCAAAATATGCCAAAACCTTTGACCCCGATTCACTGATTAACATGATGTCTGCGATTGATGGAATCCACCTGGTTGCAAAAACGGTTGAGGATAATGTCGTTGTTCGATATGGAAAAGCGCAGGAAATTGCTCGTGTGAAAGGGGTTGACGACGTATTTCACAGGGTAACCAGTCTGGACACCTTAGTGGTTTATGGTACATATGAATTGGAGAGAAAGGGCAAGTACTTTGCTATTTTTGGGAGTGGCATCTCGTCAAGTTTGAATATTAATGTGGAGAATGACAAAACCGTGGCAGCCTTATTTGTGCCAAAGAAAGGGGTTGCTTACAACAATCTAAATCCGGAAGCTTCGCTCAATACAAGTTACGCCTTACCGTCTGGGATTATGCTACTCAACGAAGACGGAGATAAGGATTTGATTATTACTTCGTTAAAATTGGTTCGTGAACTATTCGAACTGAAGAGTGAGGTGAGTGCGTTGGAAATTAAATTAAAGACGGATAATCCTGATGATGTAAAAGAAGAATTATCGACTCTTTTCGGCGATAAATTTGACGTAAAAAATAGGTTAGAACAGAACGAGGCCGCCTATAAGGTGTTTCGAACAGAGAAATGGGCTACGTTCGCCATTTTGGTACTGGTTGTCCTAATTGCAGCGTTTAACACCATAGGGGCGCTCACGATGCTTGTGTTAGAGAAAAAGAAGGATATCCGTATTCTGAAAAGTATGGGAGCCCGTGATGGCCTTATTCGAGGTATTTTTCTCACGGAGGGCATGTTAATTACCTGGGTCGGACTGTTATTTGGCTTGCTACTGGGAATTGGTTTTGTCTTATTACAGCAGTACAAAGGTATCGTACCCTTAGAAGGGAGCTTTGTTGAATACTTTCCGGTCAAATTGAAATGGGCCGATGTGTTTAGCGTGAGTATTGTTATAACCATATTAGGATTGCTTGCATCCGTATATCCATCGATAAAAGCGGCAGATTCAAAATGAAGTATTTAATAGTAGGACTCGGAAATAAAGGGGAGGAGTATGATCAAACCCGGCACAATGTGGGCTTCGGTTTTCTCGATTACCTTGCTGAGAAGTATGAGATGAAGTTTGAATCCGACCGATTTGGAGCCTATGCCAAACATAAATTTAGGGGGAGAAATCTTCACTTTTTAAAGCCGGATACATACATGAACTTAAGTGGTCATGCGGTCAGTTTTTGGATGAAGAAACTGTCTATGCAAACGCATCAGATCATAATCGTTACAGACGATCTCAACTTGCCTTTTGGGTCGTTGCGAATGAGGGCCAAAGGCAGCGATGGTGGTCACAATGGTCTCAAGAGTATACAAGAGGTATTGAATGGTTCTAAGTATCCTAGAATTCGCGTAGGAATAGGATCCGAGTTCTCTAAAGGCCAACAAACTGGCTATGTGCTGGGTAATTGGTCGGAAGAAGAAGTCAAGGAGCTTCCAGGGCTCTATGATAAAATGAAAAAAGGCTTGGAGGAAATGACTTTTCGAGGAATCGGTATGGCCATGAATTTGGTCAATACCAAATAGGTAACTGAGGAAATCAAACTTACATACGTCGTTTTGTATCGATCAACGCTTCATTAATTGGAAATGGAGGATCTGGAAATGCACACCCTGACCAAAGTAAATGTTTACTAAAAAGAAAGGGGGTACAAAATCATTTTCGCAAATGATGCTGCCCCCCTGTTCAAGTCGCATGTGTAGTCAAAGTCTTATCAGTCTACATTGTCGTGTAGAAATGAGTTATTCGTTTTTATTTCTGGCTTGCTTTCCGGTTCATCAACCAATGAGGTTCTTGATAAATCAGATTCAGAGGAATGAAGGGTTTGGTTAAGCTTAACCCCTCGGCGCTTATAGGCTGGAACGGTTTCCAACTCTTCCATTCCTTCCGCTGAATTGGCATTTTTGCTCAGCTGTCTAAGATGAATCATACGTTCCTTCATCTCTTTTACCTTGGCATTGGCTTTTTCAATTTCGTCTTCCTCTTCTCCTTCAATATAATCGAAGATGGAGGTTTGTTTCTTGCCTGATTCGGGTTCTTTTTTCTTATCACCAGACTTTATGGTCACCGATTCCAGGATGTGTTCATCTTCGGTTGCTTCATCGACACCTAGATATCGATTCTCCGATTTGTTAAAACCTGTAGCGATTATGGTCACAGATATTTTATTTCCTAAAGAAGCATCGTAACACAAACCGCATTTGAGATTCGCATCCATACCTGCTTGCCCCTGAAAGAATTCGTTGATTGTTGCGTATTCGTCCATTCGGGCTTCTTCATCTCCATAAGAAATGTTGATAAGCAAATCGCTGGCTCCATTAATCTTGTTGTCGTTAAGCAAAGGAGAGTTTAGCGCAAGCTCTGCTGCTCTGTTTGCTCGATCATCACCTTCTGCTATGCCGTTACCCAATATAGACACGCCACTGTCTTTCATGGCCGTTTTGACGTCTTCAAAATCAACGTTTATACTTCCGGCAATGGTTATTATTTCCGCTATGCCCTTCGCAGCTGTCGTTAAGATGTCATCGGCGTGAGAAAAGGCCTCGGTAATTTTGAGGTTACCATACATGTCTTTGATTCGATCATTCGAAATAACCAATAGAGAATCAACCGACTGCCTCATTTCTTCCAACCCGATCTCTGCGGCATTACACCGTTTACTGCCTTCAAACGTAAAAGGAGTGGTTACTATGCCAACAGTGAGTATACCCATTTCCTTGGCCGCTTTGGCAATCACTGGGGCTGCACCTGTTCCTGTTCCACCACCCATTCCGGCAGTGACAAATACCATTTGCGTATTCACGCCTAGCGATTCTATAATGTCTTCGAGGCTTTCTTGTGCCGCTTTTCTCCCAACATCTGGATTTGAGCCTGCACCTCGACCCTCTGTGAGTTCATTACCTATCTGAATTTTATTTGGAATAGTACTCATTTCCAAAGCCTGGTTATCGGTGTTAAAAATGAAGAAATCAACGCCCGATATGCCTTGCTCGTACATATAGTTAACCGCGTTTCCTCCACCACCACCAACCCCAATTACCTTGATAATTGAAGATTTGTCTTTGGGTAAGTCTATCTTAAAATTCATGTTTCGTTGTTTCTAAAAGTCTTTAATGTCGCTTTCGTCTTTCAACCAGGCTTTGAACTTGGTGAAAAAATGCTCGCGACGTTCAGCTTTAATGCTTCGGTCTTTATCTTCCATACTCATTTCCTCAAATTCGCCTACCTCCACTGCCTCTTCCTGTCTGAAGTTATTGTCTGAAGCGGCTTCTTCACGCAGGCCTTTTAAGACCAGGCCTACCGCCGTTGCATAAATGGGACTTTTAACTTCTTCAACCAGGCCTTTGGCCAGGTGTTCGTTCGGATATCCAATCCGCGCATCAAGGCACGTTGTGTATTCGGCTAATTGAGTAATGTTTTTAAGCAATGCTCCACCTCCTGTTATAACGATACCGCCTACCAGTTTCTTTTCCAATCCACTGGATTTAATTTCGTAGTACACCAATTCCAATATTTCAGAAACCCGCGCATTTATTATCATGGAAAGATTTTTTACTGAAATTTCCTTTGGCTCACGACCTCGTAAACCTGGAATTGCAACTATTTCATTTTCCGTAGACTCGTCGGCCAAAGCAGATCCAAATCGAGTTTTAAGTAACTCAGCCTGATTCTTCATTACGTTACAACCTTCCTTGATGTCTTCAGTGATAATGTTACCACCGTAAGGAATAATTGCCGTATGCCGTATAATGTTTTCATGGAAAATGGCTACATCAGTCGTGCCACCTCCTATATCAACCAAAACCACGCCTGCTTCAAGCTCTTCGTCACTAAGCACTGAATGGGCAGATGCCAAAGGCTCTAAGGTAAGTTCCGAAACTTTAATTCCAGACTTTTCAACACACTTGTATATGTTCTTAGCAGCCGTAATCTGGCCAGTAATTATGTGGTAGTTTCCCTCAAGTTTTACGCCAGCCATACCTATTGGGTCAACGATACCGGGTTCACTATCTACGGTAAAATCTTGTGGTAAAACATGTATAATCTTGTCCCCAGGGTTTACAGATAACTTGTGCATGTCTTGCTCCAATTTGTCCAGGTCTTCCTGAGAAATTTCGAGTTCCGCATCATTACGGATAATCATGCCCTTGTGTTGTAAGCTGTTGATATGTGCACCGGCAATACCTACATGAACTCGATTGATGTCCACGTTAGAGTTTTTTGCAGCGTGCTCTGTAGAAGCGATAATGGCATTAACCGTCTTGTCGATATTAGAAACCACACCTCGGGTAACCCCGCCATTGGTAGGAACCTGGCCAAGACCCAAAATGTCAACTTTGCCATATTCGTTTAAGCGACCAACAATAGTACATATCTTGGTTGTTCCGATGTCTAATCCAACTATGATTTTGTTTTCTGCCATGCTACTTTCTACAAATTACTTGATCTTTAAATTTTAAGTTTATCTCTCGATATACCTCCCAACCGATATTCGACGATGCCTTACTATAAAATTTTTGGAGCTTTTCGAGTTTCTGTTCCAATCGTGCATTGTCTCCTATAATAACTTCGTGCCCACCGATTTGGGTAGTAAACACGAGTTCCTTATTGGGTCTGACAAATATCTGCTCAATAAAGGAGTTCCAGAAGCTTGACTGATTAACATAGGTCGTGAATGTGTATAGTTTTTTGTTCAGGCCTTGATTTATGTGACCCGTAGCTACTTTTACATTGGCAGAATAAAGGGGGGATAATGGAAATTGTTTACCCTCTTCATCCAGGTAATAACCTAATTTTCCGATAGGTTGAACCCGTAGGATTGGAGTTCGTTGACTCAGGTCAATTTTAAGGCTTCCATCCAAGCCAAAGTAACAGTCCACACGAAGGATAAATGGGTTTTTGGAGATGGAGTGTTCCATTCTACTTAGGTCAATCTTATGCGTCGGAAGGCCCATGAACTCAATGTGGTCTGCTCTTAAATCGTCTAGAATCATTTTCTCAGACAAAAAGGGATGATGGGTGTTGACAAAGGCCACATCAACCAAGTTACACGCCTTGTTGTTCTTGTTGGTTTTGAAAATAAAAAATAAGATCAGAATGCCAACCAGAGCCAACGTCACTAAAATCCATTTAAACAAGTACTTTTTCATGAGGTGGTAAGTTCGTGTTTAATAGGGGTTATAAGCGTGTCAATGTCACCCGCGCCTAGGGTAAGTAATACTTCTGGCCGATTCTCTTTTAGACGATTTAATATTTGTTCTCGAGTCAGAAGTGCTTTGTCTGTGGTTATTTGGTCAAAGATAATTTGAGAGGTAATTCCTGGAATCGGTTGTTCGCGGGCAGGATATATATCCATCAACCAAACCTCGTCCAATAGGGACAGGCTTTGGGCAAACCCACTCGCAAAATCCTTGGTTCGGCTATACAAATGAGGTTGAAAAATACCTATGATCCGTTTATTCGGATAAAGTTGTCGTGTAGACGATATAGTTGCGTTGAGTTCAGCAGGGTGGTGTGCATAATCATCGATATAGACTACATCCGACTTTAGAACGTATTCAAATCGCCTTTTTACCCCTTTGAATGACAAGAGTGCAGATCGGAGCTGTTGTTCAGTTGTCCCCATTTCCAGGGCCATTGCAGAGGCAACAACTGCGTTTTCAACATTGTGTTTTCCGGCCATTCCCAGCACGAGATTGTTAAATACGTCGCCGTTTATATATAAATCAAATACGTAACTACCGTTATGGATGTGAACATGTTGTGCCGAAATCTGACCCATTTCAATACCGTAGGTGACCACCAATTTGTCTTTAAAATGATGTTGAAGTTTGTATTGGACGAATAGTTTTCCCTCCGGACTTACTAAATCTCCAAATGCCTTAAAGGAGTCTATCAGTTGAGTCTCGTCACCATAAATGTCCAAATGGTCGGCGTCCATGTTCGTAATGGCTCCCAGATAGGGGCTTAATTTCAGAAATGAACGGTCATATTCATCTGCCTCCGTAATACTTATCTGCTCCGATTCGGGATGCAAGTCATTGTGATAGTTACTGTTGAAATTGCTTGAAATTCCACCAAGAAAAGCAACGGAAGGTATGTCCGATTCGTTTAATATATGTGCCAAAAGGCAGCAGGTAGTTGTTTTTCCATGGGTGCCTGCAATGGATAGATTTTTTGTGTTTTGGGTGATCATACCCAGGGCTTCGGATCGTTTGATTAAAGGCAGACCCTGTTTCAATATCGAGTTTTTGAGTAGGAGACTGTCTGGAATGGCAG
>CAYZWM010000182.1:0-8834 GCA_964482155.1 uncultured Chitinophagaceae bacterium
TTTGTCCCCCCCTGATCCTTCTTATAAATATAGGCAGATCCAGCATTTAATAAATAATTTGCCCCTGAAGCATCTTCACCCTCACTCCATGAAGATACTATTGCATAATCCCCATTGATCGAAATTTTATATCCATGATCATCACCAGCATCCATGTCTGATGCTTCCCGCTTAATCAATTGGCTTATGGTTTGAGCCTGAGCCAAAGAAATTGTAAATACACAGATTGTTAGTAGTGCAATCCATTTTTTTATACCGTTTGTACTAATGCTGTTATGTTTCATATTAGTTCCTTTTTAAAACGTTTGACTTGAGACTTAAGCAATTTTCCCGAAAAACTTGTCCACAAATTAAGCAAATATATTAAACCCTCAAATACTTGATAATTAAGGTTCTGTCGCTTTAATTCTTTTGAATTCCGGGAATTACTAAATATTGGGCTCTCTTAAGCTGCCAAAGACTTGAAAGTACCAAACCAAGTTGACTTTGAATCTTGGATTTGATCCTTCATCTATTGGTCGAAGATTGAGCGAAGCCTGAGCTTGGATATCTTCGTTCTACAAATAGTGATAAGCTCGTCCCATATCAAAGCACATCATTTACCATGGTCTTTACAAAACATTAATCTCATTCCTCTTAGTTGGTTTGTGTAGGCAAGGCGTAACCTTACTTTTATCCCAGACGATTCTCCTGTGTCGAATGTCTGGATAAGTTACTCACGCCCAGCCTCCCGACTATCTTCGACCAGAAGGGGACTCAAATGATAAAATTAATGCGACAGAACCCACTTCCATCAACAATAGGATGGCTATAAGTAAATACGTACACCACCTCCACAACAATACTTTCTATTTTACTTATGTATAATAAAGGACAGAACAAGTATTTTCGTCAAAACGTATTCACAACATGAAACAAATTAGCTTTTTAATAATCTTAACAATTACAGCTTTGGGAGTTCGTGCTCAGAACAGTTCTATAGTTCTCCAAGGTGATTCTAACTATGTTAAAATTCCTTATTCCAACATACTAGATTTTGAAAAAAGTGACACATTTACTATTGAATTGTGGTTTAAAACAGAAGCACATGGGAATACGTATGGTACATTATTAGGAAAGCATGGAAATGGCCAGACATTTGATGAGCAAGGAGTTGATCTTGGGATGAGGAATGGCACCATTTACTTCCATTTGACCAGCGTTCATGGAAGTAATTTTATCCGCGTAAAAACAAATAGGACCAATTTAAATGATAACAAGTTTCACCATGTAGCCGTATCGTATGATGGAAGTAGCAAAGCGAATGGTGTTAGTATTTTTATCGACGGAACAAAGACTGGAGTGACGGTTGATCACAATTCTTTAACGAAAACTACCAGAAATGTGTCTCCATTTATTATTGGAGCGCGAAGTGATGATTATTCATACTTTGATGGTGCAATGGACGAAATTCGAATATGGAAAGCTATCAGAACGGATACTGAAATTTCACAGAACTATAAAAAAGAGTTAGACGGTTCACAAACTAATTTAATCTTGTATTACAAATTGGATGATTATGCAAATAGTATCGTAGATGATTGTTCTCAAAGTGGTTTGGATGGAGAAAAGATTATGTCACCTAATTTTGATACAACATCTTATGCCCCATTGACAACTGATGTGAAGTGTGGGACGTCATCTTCTCACGATTTTGCTACAGAAGATTTAAGCGTATTCCCCAACCCTTTCAATAAGGAAATTACGGTAGATGTTGTAAATGAAGGTATCGTTGATGTTTTAGTTATTAATTGCAATGGGCAAGTGGTTTACTCTGATCAATTTTTGAAGACACGTGTTATTGACTTAGGGTATTTGACCAACGGTATTTACACAGTTCGACTAAAAACTCACAAGGGTGTAACATCACGAAGACTGATCAAATTCTAGTTTCGTGTTTGACTGGATATGCAACCTTGCTTTTATCCCAGACGATTCTCTTATGTCGAATGTCTGGACCAGTACGATGCTCAGATCCGCCCGCTAAACTTCGACCAAAGGGGGTACTTCGTGTCGCTGATACTTTAACGCTTACTCCGTAGCTTCATCGAAGGCGCTGGGTTTGCTTATGTGTTTTTTGTAAATCGGCATTTTGGGTAATCTTTACATCCTAAAAAGTTTGTGCCAGCATTAGGACCCTGTTTTGCCGTCCTTTCTATAAGGTTCGAACCGCATCTTGGACAAATCGAATTGGAAGAATGTCGTTTTCGTAATGACCTTATATGATCTCTGTTGGAGAGAGAGGATGCAGATAAATGCTTATCGATCGCTTTAATTACTTGATTGGCATCGTCAATTGAGAGAATCTGATTTCGAAACCGTTTTATGAATCGACCTACACCTGATTTAATAACGTTATCAGGTAATGGGGTCTTGAATTTACAATCTCCGACAAAATGGATCACAGTGTGTATATTAGATTCATCTAAGTTTAGAAATTTAGATAGAACCTTTTTTTGCCTAAAGGCTTGTCTGAGTGGATTCTGAAATGAATATTTTCTACCGTAGATTGACTGTGTCCAGGTAGGCTGTTTTTGAGACCCAAAAATCCAACCCTTTTTATTTTTTGTTTCTACAATGAATAGTCCATAAACAGAAATAATAAGGTGGTCTATTTGAGTTGTTCCATTTTTCGAAGGAATGATGATATTATGAAATTTATAATACGATTTGTTTCGCAATGACAACCACAAATAGAAAGTAGTTTTTTTTTCTCCTATCCAACCTCGAAATAGATTCATGTAAGGTATAACGGTTTGTGTAAAGAGAATTTTAATGCCCTTTCTATATTGTTATATGCCATTATTCAATCACATCTGGAAGACCGGGTGGGAAATCATAATAAATGGCATCAAAAACACAAACAGGTTTAGGAAAGACCAACCAATCTGAAGGTCGCATTTCGGTTGTTAAAATGTCTAACGATTTTCGCACACACAATCAGAAACTAGTGTACCCGTACCCGCATAAGTTTTGGTTTTATCATACCAAAGAATTCCAAAACTGAACTTCACTCGAATCGTCCAGGATGCACTAATTGTATAAACACATTTCCCATTTTTACATGCGCCAACTGCAGACCCCGCAGACATGGATATTTCTACGCTGGTTCCTATACCAATAAGCCATGGAATACCAATTGTTGCGTTTGGTGTCTTCGCATTAATCGAAATAATCTTGCCTTTACACGTACCGTCTTCACATTCAAACGCAACAATTGCAGTCGCTTGTTTTTTTCCGTTAGCTGTTTTTAATACAACTTCATAGGTTTTTACTCGTATTGCCATAATTGAAAAATTTCAGTTACTGAAACCTAAATGAAATTCGCGAATCATACAATCGTTACATCTAACTATACGGTTACCCCCAGTACAACCTCACAATTACCCCTTTTCAACTCAAACAATACTTGAAACCAACAATGCTTCGATGTGGTCATAAATCCTTGATTAGCAATAATTTGTATTGTTTTTTCGTCATGCTTTTGTTTAGTCAGATGGAAGATAATCATCTACCGAATGGTCTTTGGGTTACGTTTTCACTCCTAAAACTCAAAACGTTGAGAATCGACTAAATTGAGAATTGGGTGATCTATTAGTTGAATTCAACAGAATGTCTGTGAACCCGATATCAAAAAAATATATTCAACATGTGCTAGTTGGTTTCGATATATATTTGCCCATAACCGTCGACCATTTTTTAATCAGAGTTGAACATCATAACCAACAACTAAACGATCAATGAATCTCAAACTTTTACTTTTGTCTATCCTTCTTCTTTTTTCTGGATTTAGAAGCTACGGTCAATCTCTGGAGCTAGAAAAATTTGAAGCCCAACATGTCTTTTCGTATCCTACTTTTTACTTAAATAATGGGTCCGCCTTCCTCGAAGGAAACAGTGTCGGGAAAAAGCAGATTACCTATATCAGCCCGAATGGAGAGTACACCTATTTTGGAAAGGAATTGGAAATGAGTGTGTACAGGGAATGGGAACCAAGAATTGTTCGATTTGTCTCTTTTAATAACAGAATGTATGGGATCGGTCAATTTGACGCTGCTGGAGTTAGACACTTTGTTATCCAGGAGTTTGATCCGGACAACAGTAGTTTCGATGGCGAGGTGAATTTGCTGTTACAAGGTAAATTCAGAGGTGGTGGACAACAATACTTATATAGGAGCGATTTTGAGTTTATTGTATCTCCAGATAAAAAGCACATTGCTCTGCTGCACATTCTTGGTCAAACGTCCAAAGGTCAATCGAACGTTTTAAATTATGTGTTTTATGATGCCAATTTTGAGAAGGAATTTGAAAGGCAAATAATATTTCCTGACGGTTTCTTTCGGAAAGATTTAGAAGGTGCGTTCGAAATTGACCAGTGCGTTATCGATAATTCCGGAAATTTATATGTGACTGGGAATCTCCTCAAGAAAACAGACGTGTACGAACGGGGTTTTAAGGTCCTCCATTTTAATAAGGACGAGCAACAAGATATGGTTTCATCTGTTATCTATGATGCTTCGCTTACCTACCTCCCTGCAGACTATCACTTGTCAGTGTTAGGTTCCAATAGATTTTTACTTGCGGCACACGGCTTAAACTTTTCCAAATTAAGGGGAAAGTCACTTGGAGTTGAATCGAGGATATATCTCACGGAAATGAACTCATTTAAGCCTGAAATTAATCTGGATACGGAAGACCCGTTCGAAATTGAATGGAACGTGGATATTCCACTAGATTGGAATTTTAAGGTCAATGTGTTTGATCAAAAAGATGGACCAATCATTAGTGTTGTAAACTACAGAGAACGGTACGATTATAACACCAACGCACAAGGTGATTACTCCCCAGTTCATCGTTTATGGGCAGAGGAAACACTGTTATTGGCGTTGGATCTGAATTATGTTGAAACCGATCGGATTCTTCTTTCGCATGTTATAGCCGGACACGCGAGATTTATGGTGGCCTCAGAGGGGCTTCTGTTGGATTATAGAGAGGAAAGACCTCCTTTGCCTTATGCAATGACACATACCAATGAAGGGATTGATATTTATAAGCTGTCTTTTGATTCCGTGGCAGACCATAAACTGGTTGACATTATTTCTTTGAGAAAAGGCGATTTTGAAACCAGTACCTGGGTACCCGAAACCCCTGAAGACCTACCACCAATTCAGTCCGAAAATCCTGTTTCCAAAAACTGTGTGTTTGAAGTAAAACCAAACAAAATCGGAAAAAACGCCACCATCAACGTTCTTAGGTTTAGGTAAACGACGCACTACCGAATCAAGGTAATCATACCTGAGAATAATTCTTCCTTTCCACATAATCGAAAACTTCCCATCCAAAAATAAACTCCAGCGGGATAGTCCGTTGATTTATACGTACCAGACCATTTTATTGGTGTCGCATGTGTTTCAAAAATCCGTTCTCCCCAACGATTGTAAACTTTAAAATACTCAACCTCTAAACCGGCTAAGTCAATCACGAAAAAATCATTTATTAAGTCGCCGTTGGGTGTAAAGGCATTGGGTAAATACAAATCGTCAAAAGTCCATTGGCAACCATCGTTTATTGTGGTGTCTGAGACAGAGGTAGTGTCTGAGACAGAAGTTGTATCTGATCCAGAAGTGGTATCTGAGGCAGAATAGTATATCATAGCCTTAAAATAGGTTCCAAATGGCCCTCTGACATTACCCGGCCTAAGTTCTAGATAGTTTTGAGTTTTACTCAAACCCAGATTATGTTGAACTCCGGCAACAGGAAACTGTCCGTAATGTATAATGCCAATGGCATAAACAAGGGAACCGTTAAAGCTTATGGAATCAACAAAGTCGTCCGACAAGTAAACAAACTGAATACTGTCTATTGTCGAGTTTAGTGGCAGGGATACTTGTTTCCTTAATCTAGAAAAACTTGGCGTCACAGAATGAGGGTTCGTTTGACTTGAGCCTGAATATATCATCCGAGGTCCGCTTTCTAAGTATGGACCACAAATTAAATCATCTCGGGTCATCCCTTTAAATCGAGCGTTGTGAATATCAAAATGAACCTTGGCATAGTCACAACTATTTGTTGCCCCCCAGGAACCGTCAGATTGCAGTGCTTCCCACCCAGATTGGGATGAATTGACTTCAAGGCTATCCGAACCAAAAGCGGTGGATACAGAAAAGAAACAGCTCCAAAAAAAGAAAGAGGTCAACCGTTTGTTAAAACCAGGAAAATTCACTTTTAAGAAATTAATTTCGTCTATACACCGAAATCTAATCAATAAATGCACAAAACGCTCGCAAGCACCATTTTGCTGACATAATTGTGACCTTCCTGGAGATAATACCAATGAGCTGCATTATTGTCTTACGGTGTAGTTTTTACATGGGAAACCAAAACGTTGAGATGGGTGAATCACTGAATTTGGATTTTTTATTTCACCCTATATGGAAGAATTATTTATATACCTTTAACTCAAATACTTGAGGTTCATTTGGACACAATTGGTGTTTTTATGAAATCTTCAAATTGAGAAATCGAACTGCATTGTTATAGAAAAAATCGTCAGCATAGGGTTTTAGTTCATTTTCGTCAAAAAGTGCCAAATATGCTTTAAGATAAACACCATTTTTCCCTTCTTGAAACAGCATATGCCAGTCACTACCGTACATAATTTTTTGACTAAACGTTTTTTCTGACGTAAACAATTTAAGAATCCGCTTTTTGAAGTTATCTTTTGCTGGGTTCACAAAACCTCCATGACTGTCCATCATTTCATCCAAATATGAGGCGTCGCAATAAACGTTGTCGTACTGTACACATAACTTAAAAACGAGGGATGCATATGATTTATTCCAGTCCTTTTCCTGGAAGTGACTCTCATCCTTTATGTCCGCAGATTGAATGTTTTCGGCTTTTAATTTGTCACTCTTTTTATTGTTGCTGAACCACCCTTGGTTGCCTCCTGCATGTCCAAGACACAATGTCAAAGATGGATATTTTTCCAACGTTTTCTCCCAAAAAACAGGACTCGAACAATATCCAGAATTTTTGTCTGGCAGTGCCTCAAAGCCCTTGTTGTTACAATGTGTAAATAGGGGCACATTGTTGTCGCAACAGTACATCATGAGTTTATCGATTTGGGCCGCATATACCTCATCCCCATCTGATTTGTATCCCATTGGAGGGTAAAACTTGACTCCCGTAAACCCCTTTGACTCAATTGCTTCTATTATGATCTCCATGCAATTGGTTCTGGCAGGATTAAAGGCAACAAATCCGATTAAATTTTCATGATTACGCTTTAGCTGCCACATGTTATCAATTTGTTGCTTTTCAAAATCAAACGTGGATTTATATTTCAACTCGGATGTGGTCTTATTAAAGAAATGATCTACGTCCATCATTAGGTGTAAAAATCGCTCAACACTTTTTTCGTCTTTTTCGGTGATATGAGTGTAAATTTCTTCTTCACTACTGGTCATAAAAACAAACCACTTTAAATAGTTCGCAATGGATGTGACTTTTTCAGCGAGCCATTCCAGCATTCTTTTTAGTACGCCTTTTCTGAACCTTGTTTCGTCTTCTTCGGTTAGGAATTCGGTTCTCTTTAAGCTCATTTTTTCATTGGGATGTGCTTGTTCGAATTCATCCAGTGCATCACGGAGAGGACCTTTTGACAAATCATCTACTGTAGCCATTTGCTCAATTGCTTTGATCGACATATCCAGGGTAAAATTCGGTACATCGCTTATATCATAATCGAATTTATCTTCATTAAGCATTAAATAAACAGGGTTGTCACTGATGGACAGTGGTTTGGATATGCTCTTTTGGGAGTATCTGTGAGGGAATGATTCTCTCGTGTTTTTTAGCAAGAACCATTCTATGCCTTTAGCAAATCCAGGAGTTACTAAGCCCTTACCATGTCTTATTAGAATACCCGCCACCGGTAAATACTTTAGGTTAAACATATGGCAATGCATGTCAATTACTTTTTGCATAATATGATGACTTTCAATTTTCCATTTTCAAACTTGACGCTTGTTTAGGTGTAAAGCTATGGAAGGTAACCGCTACATACAATCCCCATATCTAGGTATTTTTGGTCAGCTGTTCTTTTGAGAATGATGACGTAGAATCACATTTTTGGGTAATAAACTTCTCTATCCGGTATGTGGGATAACACAGATTTATCGTTGCATTGGTCAATATCGATCAAGACGTGCAATACCTACATAACTATTCAGAAAGCAACCTCAATTAATCACCCAACAATAGGAGGGAGGAGACAGACACGCCTTGTTTGGACGTGATTCGAAGTATATAATGGCCGGGTGCCTGATTGCTTAAATCCAATGTTGTATCAGACGTTGTTGTTCGCTTGATCAACGAACCCGAGTTGTCTATAACCTCTAGAAGATATTCAGACGTCAAGCCATCCAGATTAAAGATGTTGTGAGACGGGTTTGGGTAGATTTTGATACCCGGAATATCGATGCTAAATAGCCCAACATGGCTAAACTGTAACGTGTCTGAGGATGTTTTACAACCAAACGTATTGGAAACCACCACGTGGTAATGGCCGCTTTTTAATGGAATAAAAATCGGGTCATTCGCCTGGGCAATTTTGCCGTTTTTGTGGTACCATTGGTTGCCAGCACTTGCAGTTGACTCAAGGGTCTGACCGTTAATCGTAATTACAGGTTTAGTCGGATTCGGGTTAATCTGTACCCATTGATCCATTGAATCGGAACACAGTTGAGCGGTTACATAGGTATACTTTATCGTATGTTGCCCGATACCCAGTT
>CAYZWM010000183.1:0-8785 GCA_964482155.1 uncultured Chitinophagaceae bacterium
CATTTTGGGATTTTGATCCCACATAAAACCCGGACGGTAACGTTCGGGTTTTTTTGTGCCTATTTTTGCCGTGTTATGCAATACGTACAATTGGAGGTTAAAGACCACATAGGGATGATCATACTTGATCGTCCATCAAAAAGAAATGCACTTAATGAACAGGTCGTCGCGGAACTTAAACATGCGTTTAAAAGCGCGAATGAAGACGATAATTGTAAGGTAATTGTTCTAAGGTCGAGTGGAACAGCATTTTGTGCTGGAGCGGATCTCGAGTATTTACAACAATTACAACAAAACAGCTTTGATGATAATCTCCAGGATAGCAAACACCTCATGGAGCTCTTAAAAACGATCTATACCCTGCCTAAGGTTGTAATTAGTATGGTCGATGGTCCGGCCATTGCCGGAGGCTGTGGTTTGGCAACTATTGCAGATTATTGTTTTGCATCTACTCGTGCAAAATTTGGTTATACTGAAGCTAGAATAGGTTTCGTGCCTGCTCTGGTAATGGTGTTCCTGATCCGAAAAATTGGAGAAGCCAAGGCCAGAGAAATTTTGCTGTCTGGTGAAATATTTGATGCCAATAGAGCAAATCAACTTGGTTTAATAAATGCAGTAGTCGAACCCGATATCCTCGAAGACTACGTCCTATCATTTGCTCGACAACTCATTGAAAAGAATTCGGCGCAAAGTATGGCCACAATCAAAGAAATGATGGCTGCTATACCCGAAAAGGGTTTGGATGAAGCATTGAACTATGCTGCAGAGAAAAACGCTACTATGCGCGAGACAGAGGATTGCCGGAAAGGGATTACATCCTTTTTAAACAAAGAAAAAATTTCATGGATCTAAACATCATAGATACCCATAGTCATTTATATGCAGAAGAGTTTACTGACGACATAAAGGAAACGGTTGAACGGGCATTAAATGCAGGTGTAAAACAAATTCTACTACCCAACATTGATCAATCGACAATAGACGGTATGAAGGACTTGTGTAAAACGTGGCCTGACGTCTTTAAACCAATGATGGGTCTACATCCATCATCTGTGAAGAAAGAGACCTATAAGGCCGAGTTAGAACGTGTCAAACAAGAGTTGTTTATGCATTCCTTTATAGCCGTTGGTGAGATTGGAATGGATTTGTATTGGGACAAATCAACCCAACCTGAGCAACAGGAAGCTTTTGAAACACAATGCAAGTGGGCCAGCGAGTTGGATTTGCCGATTGCAATTCATAGTCGAAATGCAACAATGGAGGTAATCTCGTCCATTGAAAAGTTGCAAATCGATAACTTGACCGGTGTTTTTCACTGTTTTGGCGATGGTTTAGCCGAAGCGAATAAGATCATTGACCTGGGCTTCAAACTTGGAATTGGAGGCGTATTAACGTTCAAGAACAGCGGTTTGGCTGAGGTTTTATCCGAAATTGACCTGGAACACCTAATTCTGGAGACCGATTCCCCTTACCTGGCACCCGCCCCATATCGAGGCAAAAGGAATGAAAGTGCCTATACAGCACTCGTGGCACAGAAACTGGCAGATGTAAAACACACAACTTTAGAAAAAGTTGCTGAAATTACTACACAAAACGCCCAAGAACTGTTTAGGATTTAGTTAAATTTGCCGCTCGGGAGAGATGCCAGAGTGGTTGATCGGGCTACCCTGGAAAGGTAGTGTACTCGCAAGGGTACCGAGGGTTCGAATCCCTCTCTCTCCGCTTTTAGTTCAACATGATTTTATACAACGTCACGTGTCTTGTAGACCATTCCATTCACGATGAATGGCTGGAATGGATGAGAACCATTCATTTACCTGAAGTGATGGCCACTGGGAAGTTCATTTCTCATAAAATATTTAAAATTGATCCGCACCAGGAAGACAGCGGAACCAGTTACAGCATTCAATACACCTTGGAGACCAGAGAGTTGCTAAAGGAATATAGCGAGAACGAAGGCCTGGTTCTAAAAGCCAAAACGGCAAAGAAATATGGTGATCGTCTTATCGCATTTAGAACAATCCTGGAAGAAGTCTAGTTACAATTTATCCGCGTCAAGTGAACGCCACCTGACCCAGGCAAACGTACAAACACCCATAATAAGCACGGCAATAAACTGGGAGTGACTTAGCAGACCGTTAAAGACAAATCCACGCTCTTCATCTCCTCTAAATACTTCATTAATGGATCGCCCAACCGCGTACATCATCATGTAAATTAACATGAGTTGGCCAGCGAACTTCTTTCTTTTTTCCATCCATAAAAGGGTGATGAAAATAAGGGCATTAATTAAAATGTCAAACAGCTGAGTTGGGTAAAGTGGGGTGTTTAATGGGTTAGCAAGACTGTTGGGATTGGTAAACGTAACACCAAGTATATTGTCACACACCTTGCCGTGACAACATCCGGCTAAAAAGCACCCAACGCGTCCAAAACATTGGATAATTGGCCCAACGAAGGCAATGATGTCGAGAAATGGACGAATGGCAATGTTCTTTCTCTTTAATAACCACATCAGCACGGGAATTACAAAAAGTACCGAACCGTAAAACACAAACCCACCACCAGTAATATTGGTAAGTTGAGATGGATCATCAACATACTTACTTATGTCTTCCAGAAAAAAGAATAATTTGCCTCCGATAAAACCAGCTAAAATAGACCAAACAAACATCGTAGACAGTTGATCTTTGTCAATTCCAAAGTGTTTGATCCGACGACTTACAAACCAGAAAGAAGCCAAAATTCCCAGGGCAATCATTAGACCATAGCTGTATAATGTAATATGGTCTGGTAAAAATCCTCTTAAAAATTCGGGGGTGTCAAAGCTGAATAGTGTTGGATACATATCAGACAAATTTAGCCTAAATCATTCGCCTTATAGGTTCTCCCTTTCCAAACAGATTTGATAGGTAAGAAATAAAATAAAGCGGTAGCAACGGTATTAATTAAAACATAAAACTCATAGATCAGAAGAGACGTGAATCGATATGGAGGCAAGCCTACCTTAGAACATAACGCACGAATATAGATGACCTGAATGCTAAATTTTAACAACCAGATGGACAAACCCAATACAGGGAATAGGAAGATAATAACCAGTAGAGCAGGGGTAAACAACCCATATAAAATAATGAGAAACTTCCAGTTGAACGGGAGATCCCGAGAACCAATTAACCAACGTTTACGCTGATGAAGCATTTCTCTTATTCGGGGTATGTGCCACGCCAAACCAAGACTCTCTGGTGTAAGAATAGTTCTCCATCCCCAACCCAGTTGTGTTACTTCTTTAAATAGTGCATAGTCTTCCGTAATGGAAAAGTCAATGTTTTCAAAACCTCCGGTTTGCCAATAAGCCTTGGCTCGAACAGCCATGTTATTACCTACCGATGTACAGGCCACTTTAAGATTTGCAAAGCTTTGGATATATCCCATAAAGTGAAGCCAATCTATAGATTGCATAGAGGAGAAGAGGCTGTTTTGTATTTCACAAGTGCTGGTGCCGGATACAATTCCAATGCCGTCATCAAACTGACCCAATAAGGAATGTATCCATTCCTGAGGAAGTTTGACATCAACGTCCGTAATGAAATAAAACTCGCCATTCGCTCGATGTGCCAAATGAGCCAACACATTCGCTTTGCCACGACCCTTGCCTAGATTGTCTTTAATATGGTGTAATGAAAAATGGGGTTTGTCTCTAATGTATTCTTCTACCAGGGTGCTCGTGTTGTCCGTGCTTTGGTCGTTGCCAATGAGAATTTGCACCTTATCTTTCGGGTAATTGAGCTGATTTATGGCTTCGAGACTTCTAAGAATCAACTTCTCTTCATTTCGCGCAGCGAGTAACAAACTAATTTGGGGTAGTTGGGTAGGTAGCAATGGTGTATGTGAATCTTTCTTGTGAATCGCCCATAAACTCAAGAGCTGAATGCCACCAAAAATGCAAACAATGACTATGCAGATGAAGATTATAATTTGCATGAGGTATATCCCTGTTCGACCAAAAACTCACAATATTTAGGCAACAAGAAGGTGAGATTATCAAGGGCTTTTAAACTGTCGTGAAAAACAACAATGGAACCTGGTGCGGTTAATTGTTTCATCCTTTTTAAGGCATTTTTTACATCCAGTCTGTCGTCGAAATCCCCACTAATGATTGACCACATCACAATTTTGTATTTATTTTTAAGTCTCTTAATCTGACTCCGTTTAATTCTTCCATAAGGAGGTCTAAACAAATTGGAGTCGATTCGTTCTGCGGCTTTACCAACATTATCAACGTAATCATCCACAGTCATTTCAAAACCATTGGGGTGTGTAAAGGTGTGGTTCGCAACCCGATGTCCTTTTTGCAACACCTGATTGTATGTTTCTGGATGACTTACGACATTTTCACCGATACAAAAAAAAGTAGCTTCGAAACCATATTGTTCCAACGTTTTCAAAACAAAAGAGGTTACCTCAGGTTCAGGACCATCGTCAAACGTTAGATACACCACTTTTTCTGGCTGTTTTATCTGCCACAATAAGCTGGGATAAAACGGCCTAAATATTCGGGATCCATGTAAGTAGAAATTCACCATTCAAGTTTAACGCAAAACTTTAGAATATTATAGAAATAATAGTTCGCTTAATCGAAACAGAATTGATCAACTTTGCAAGACGTATAGCTTTGCATAATTTTTTATTTCTTTCTCATGAGACACGTATTTGTTTTTACCCTTCTAATCTCCTTGGTTACTTTAAGTAGCGCCAGGCAAACGGAGGCATTCCTATTGGAAGTAGATTCCACTTCTGAACAAACTCAAGGCGCTAAAACGCGTTGGTCGCTACAGGCTTGCATCGAATATGCATTTGTTCACAACCTAAACGTTGCGGATCAAAAAATTGGTGAAAAACGTGCAGAAAATGCATTCTCACAAGATCGAATGGATCGTTATCCAGTATTGAATGCTTCTGCGTCTCATAACTATAATTTTGGTCGAAGCATTGATCCGTTTACAAATCAATACATCAATCAGAGTATCCAAACCAACAATTTTGCCCTAACAACAAGTGTTACGGTTTTTAATGGAAGTCGAATCAGTAACACCATCAAACGATCGGAAAATGAGCTTTGGAGATCCAAATTGCAGCGTGAAACCATGCAAAACCAAATCGCGTTAAACGTAGCCGACGCCTTTCTCCAAATTCTATTTGCACAAACTCAATTAGCTAATTTTCAGGAGGTTAATAAGTCAACAACCGCACAATTACAACGTGCAAAAGCACTTTATGAAGGAGGTGCCACCAATCAAAGCCGGTATTTGAGTTTTAAAGCTCAAGATGCACGAGACCAAATGAATATTCAAACGGCTCAAGGCAGTATTCGAACTGCTTATGTACGGTTGAGACAAATTATGCAGACGGATGAAAAATTCGAAATTAAAGTACCAGAAATACGTTCGATCTCTACGGTAAACAATTGGTCGTTGACAGGTGTGCTCATGAATGCGGCAACTACAGTCCCCGATATTAAATTGGCAGAGTCTCAAATCCTATCTTCTTTGTTAAGTGAAAAGATTGCTGGGAGTAATTTGTACCCCAGGCTTAGCTTATTTGCCAATGTGAATTCCCTATATTCCGAGACTAGAAAAGAGTTTTTTAACCCGACGGTGTCAACGGCTCCAATCGGTTTCGTAGAAGGAACTAACGAAGCGGTATTAACTCAATTTACGTCGTATGAGTCTCAGGTAGCCACGTTTGGTAAGCAACTCAATGATAACTTTGGACAACGAGCGGGGTTAAGTTTAACCATTCCTATTTTTAACAATAATCAGGTACGAGCTAATATCGCCGATGCGAAACTAAATACGCAGTTGTCTCGCAATAACCTTGAACGCACCAACACCTCTATCAAAACCGATATAATACAGGCATATACGGATTATGAAAATGCATTGGCAAGCTATTTTTCGGCGGTTGAAAGTGAAAATGCGCAAAAGGAGAATTATGATTTTGCTCAGAAATCGTACGATGCAGGAGTTTCGGCAATGGCAGACATGCTTCTCGCATTCAACGATTGGAGCAGAGCTCTAAACGATGTGCAACGTGCACGATTTCAGCTCATTTTTAGTAATACCATTCTTCATTATTACAATACTGGAGAAGTGGTGATTGAGTAAGTGAATTTTCATAAATTTTGAAAACCGAAAGAAGTGGACGTTATTCGCATAGTTGAATAATAAGAAAATTTCTATAGGAGTTTTAGGCGGTGGTAGCTGGGCTACCGCATTGGTGAAAATCTTATCGGATAACTCCGAGCCGAAGCTATTGAATTGGTGGCTAAGAGACAAACAGAAAGTAGAGTACATACGGGAGTTTAAACACAACAAACATTACCTCAGTTCGGTCAGTTTTGAAAATAAGGACTTAGCGCTATACTCAGATATACAGGCCTGTATTAAGGTAAGCGACATCGTCATTTTGGCTATTCCATCCGCCTTTGTACATAAAACGTTTAAGGTTATAGACCCTCAACTGTTTGTTGGTAAAAGTGTGATCTCAGCCGTAAAGGGCTTAATACCTGAAACCAGTGATATTTTAGGAGACTACCTAAATGAACAAATGAATATTTCTCCAGATCGGATAGGAGTAATTACAGGACCTTGCCATGCGGAAGAAGTGGCGCTTGAAAAATTGAGTTACCTCACTATAGGTTCAGAAAATCAAGAACTGGCTGATAATGTAGCATCCTACTTAAGAGGCCGGTTTATTAAGACGACCATTACCGACGATATATACGGAACGGAATATTCGGCAGTGCTAAAAAATGTATATGCCATTGCAGCCGGAATTTGTCATGGATTGAGATATGGAGATAATTTTCTAGCCGTTTTAGTATCAAACGGTATTCGTGAAATAAAGAGATTCATAGCGGTGGTACACCCCATAGAGCGAGATACGGACGATTCGGCATATTTGGGCGATTTAATGGTTACTGCATACTCGCAGTTTAGCCGAAATAGAACCTTCGGAAACATGCTCGGTAGGGGGTACTCGGTTAAGTCTGCACAACTTGAAATGAATATGATCGCAGAGGGATATTATGCGGTTAAAACGGTATTCGAAATGAATCAAAAATTAGGGGTTGAGATGCCCATTGTCGATTTTGTTCACGCCGTTGTTTATGGAGGTAAACGAGCCAAGGATGTGGTGCTAGATTTGGTCGATCGGTTGAACTAATCTCAGGATATAATCATATAAACAACAGTTGCGGAAATATTACGTTCATACTACGTGCTTCACTTACCTTTGACCCGCATGCATAATAGATTTTGGATACTAATCATCATTGCCATTGTCGGTATAATGGAATTTACATCGTGTTCTGACGATACTGTTTTTTTTACCGACTCTTCCGCTAAACTGGACATACGGCCAGATACCTTGTTTTTTGATACGGTGTTTACAGCAAACAGTCCTCGAATACCCAAATCGGTCAATAAGCAATTTGTTGTGGTTAATCCTCATAACAAGTCGGTTAAGACAGACTTTAGGTTGGCAGGTGGTGCAAATTCCGTGTTTAGAATAAACGTTGATGGTGAGGTTGGCCCGGAAGTAAACCAGGTGGAAATTCGAGCAAATGATTCGGTTTTTGTCTTTGTAGAGTTGAGTATTGACCCAAACACTGACCCACAGTCATTACCCCTCATTGTTCGCGATTCCATCGTGATAACGACCAATGGGAATAATCAAAACGTACAATTAATAGCCTGGGGGCAGGACGCTCATTATTTCTTCCGTGACACCCTGTGTAACGTCGTTTTGGCCGACAAGGAAAAACCGTATGTGGTGTATGGTTATTTATATGTTCCAGAGAATTGCAATTTGACGATTCGAGAAGGTGTTCAAATGCATTTTGCTCCAGGAGCCTGGTTGTATGTCGAAGGCACACTAAGCATATTAGGCACTAAAGATGAACCCGTAAAAATGGAAGGCGACCGATTGCAACCGGATTTCGAAGAAACGGCAGGTCAATGGGGAGGGATTTGGCTCAACTATTTGAGTAAAAATAACCGAATTCGACATGCTGACATAAAAAACGGAACCGTCGGTATATATTGTGATAGCATGTCCAATAATGGCAACCCCAATGTGGTGATCGAAAACACCCTTGTGAGTAATATGAGTTTTGATGGACTCTCAGGAAAGATGAGTTATATACGAGCAAGCAACAGTGTTTTTGCCAACTGTGGTCGATATACCTTTCTGGGATTATGGGGTGGCGCCTACGATCTTAAACACTGTACATTTGTTACATATGGCTACGATTTCGGTAGAAGAGACCCAACATTTGCGTTGAACAACGTAGAGATCAATGAGTTTTTTCAGATTGTACGAACTTTTCCGATTCAGTATAATATACAGAATTGCATTATTGATGGAAGTTTAAACGAAGAAGTGTCTTTCGGTTTTGTTGGACGGGATAATACGGACTTATTTCCGGGTGACACTGTTTTTAGCAACAACCTGGTTCGTACGGAGCTCGATTTGGACAATGGAAGTCGAACCAATGTCTTAAACCAAAATCCTTCGTTTGTCAACTTTAAGGCCCATGACTATCACCTTGAATCAAGCTCTTTTGCTCGGGATATCGGTGCTGATGTGGGTATTGCCACAGATTTTGATGAGAATAGTCGCGATGATAAACCCGACGCAGGCGCATTTGAGTTCCAATAAAAAAGGCCTTGAACGTCGTTCAAAGCCTTCCTAATTCGTATCTATTTTCTTTAATCTTCTG
>CAYZWM010000184.1:0-5432 GCA_964482155.1 uncultured Chitinophagaceae bacterium
AACGATCAGAATGTTTGCCCGGTCGACCTTGCTTAGAATTCCTTCAATCCACGAAGCGTCATCATTAAACGTGATCACAATACCTTCGGATTCTAACGAGTCCGTTATTTCCGTTGGTGTTTTGTCGTAACCGTAAACTGATTTACCAAGGCTACTAAAATAGCGAGCAAGGGCACTCATACCGATGCCACCAATACCCAGAAATACGACGCTATGGATGTCTTTCAGATTCACGATTTCAATACGTTTTCTATTTCTTTCACTATATCGTCTGTTGCATTTGGTCTGGCCATTTCTAAGATGTTTTTGCTCAATTGTTTGAGGCGTTCAGGCAATGAGATGAGTTCCAGTGCACCTGTTACCAAATCAGTATGAGCATCTTTGTCTTTTACCAAAATGGCTGCGTCTTGCTCTACCAGTGCCATAGCGTTTTTTGTTTGATGGTCTTCCGTTACATTTGGGGAGGGCACTAAAATACATGCCTTGCCAAGTACACTTAGTTCGGATAAACTTGAAGCTCCTGCTCTGGAAATGACCAAATCGGCTGCTCTGTAAGCCATGTCCATATCCTTAATAAAAGTTATTTGAGTACCAAAGACGTCATGTTTTGGTGCGTAAAATTTGCCTGTTTGCCAAATAATTTGAACGCCGTTATTTCTGAGTAAGCTTAGGTTTTGTGCGACAGCTTCATTGATGGTTCGGGCGCCTAAACTCCCGCCAATTATTAAGAGAGTCGGTGCATCTTCAAGACCAAAAAAGGATTTGGCTTCTACTTGTGTTTTTTCGCAGTTGAGTAATTGTTCGCGAATCGGGTTGCCTGTTATGACAATTTTTTCTTTGGCAAAAAAGCGCTCCATATGATCAAAAGCAACGCAAATACGATCTGCTTTTTTGGCAAGTAGTTTATTGGTTATACCCGGGTAACTGTTTTGCTCTTGAATTAAGGTAGGAATACCCAGTCGGTTAGCCACAAAGAGCAATGGTCCACTGGCAAACCCACCGACCCCAATAACAATATCTGGTTTTTTTCTTTTGATAATCCAGTATGATTTTAATAGACTGGAAATGAGCTTAAATGGGAAGATGAGGTTCCTACCCGATATTTTTCGGTCAATACCACTAATCCACAACCCGTGTATGGAGAATCCAGCCTCAGGAACTTTCTGCATTTCCATTTTGTCCCTGGCTCCAACAAACTCGATAGTTGCATCAGGGTGTTTGGCTAAAAGTGCCTTGCCTATCGCTATCGCAGGAAAGATGTGCCCTCCTGTTCCTCCTCCAGAAATTAAAAAGCTAAGCGAGGTCTTCATTGGTTATAGTTTTTTTTTCAGATTGACGACTCACACTTAGAATTATTCCCATGGCCAAACTCGTAAAGAGTAAACTGGTTCCACCCATGCTTATGAAGGGAAGCGGTAAGCCTGTATTGGGTAAGAGATGCACGGCCACTCCCATATTCATAAAGGCTTGTATGACCAGTGCAAATGACAGTCCTATGGCGAGTAATGCCCCAAATGCCTTCGGAGAGTTGACGACTATTTTGACCGTCCTCCATAGCAACGTTAAGTATAAGCCCATGACAAATAAGCCACCCAGCAGACCATATTCTTCAAGAATTATGGCATAAATGAAATCAGAAAATGCCAATGGAAGAAAGTTCCGTTGTTCACTTTTTCCTGGCCCCTGGCCCAATAGACCTCCATTAGCTATAGCAATATTGGCTTGCTGGTTTTGGTAACTTTCTGCCGAATCATCTCCTTTGGCAAAATTGACGTAGTTTTCGATTCTGGATTTCCACGTGCCCACACGGCCTCCGTCAAAATTGGTTTTAAGAATCACTACGGTCATTAATGTAATTACCAGGGTTCCGACCCCAAATAATGCCAACAGATGTTTCATAGGAATACGTCCAATAAATAATAGAAGCAGGGAGGTAGCAAAGAGCACTGCGGCGGTGGAGAGGTCTGCTACGCCAATTAAGGCGCATACCGACACAATGACAATCAACACAGGTAGAAAGGTTTTTTTGAAATTGCCAATGTAGTCCTGGCGTTTCGAGAGGAAATGCGAAATGTACATGACCAGTGCAATTTTCGCGAAATCCGAGGACTGAAAGGTGATACCTATTCCTGGTATAGTTACCCAACGCTTCGCCGAGTTTATCCCTGTCCCGAATAATAAAGTATAGATTAATAAGATAATGGCCAGGTATACCAAATACTGAGCCGGTTTCGAATAATATTGAAAATCAACCATATGAGTGAGCCACATGAGAAACAATCCCATCACGAGAATTCCTAAGTGTTTGATTAAGAAATACTCGGTGTTTCCACCCTGTTTTAGGTACGCCAATGAACATGTTGAGCTGTAAATAGCCAACACTCCCCACAACGAGAGCAAGACGATCACAAACCAAATAATGATGTCGCCTTTGATGTTATTTCGAATCCATTGGATCATTCTACCTAGAGATTTCTCACTTCGTACTTAAACTGTCTTCCACGGTCCTCATAGCTGTCGAACAAGTCAAAACTCGCACAAGCAGGAGAAAACAAGACAACTTCATTCTTGATGGACATACCTTCAGCCACACTTACAGCCTCTTTGGCAGACATTGTGTTAATGACCATGTCAACATGTTTAGAGAATGCCTGATGAATGGCAATGTTGTTTTTTCCCAGGCAGATTAGGATACGAACTTTTTCCTTAACCAAGGGAATAAGGCTCTCATAGTCGTTGCCTTTGTCCACGCCTCCAGCAATCCAAATCACTGGTTTATTCATACTTTCTAATGCATACCAGGCTGAATTGACGTTGGTGGCCTTCGAGTCATTGATGAAGTCAACACCTTTTACGCTCGCAACAAACTCCAAACGATGCTCAATATTTTTAAAGTCCATTAAGCTTTCACGAATGACTTCATTCCTGATTAATAGCGAATTGGCCACAATGGAGGCAGCCATCGAGTTGTAAGTGTTGTGCTTACCACTGATTGTAAGTTGTTTAAGATCCATACTAAATTTTATTTTTGGTTGATGTAAGTTGATGTGAAATTCAAAGTCGTCAGCCCAGCCACCTTCATCGACGCGATGGTCAAGTGAAAAGGGAATGTTTTGGGCTTGAGAAGGGTGCTCAGATAAATACTCTACCAAAGGCGTTGAGTCTGAGCAGTATATGAACCGATCGCTCTCTGTTTGATTCTGAGTTATCCGGAACTTCGATGCGATGTAGTCCGAATAGGTGTCGTAACGATCAAGATGGTCTGGTGTGATATTCAGTAGAATGGCATAATGCAACTTAGTTTCGAACATGTAGTCGAGTTGAAAGCTGCTTAGTTCAATTACATAATGGGTATAATTACTGTCCACTACCTGTCTGGCTAAACTGGTGCCAATATTGCCAGCAAGCCCAACGTTCAGTCCGGCTTTTGACAGTATATGATGGGTTAGAAGGGCTGTTGTTGTTTTTCCATTGGTGCCCGTAATTCCTACCAGAACAGCATTGGTGTGTTTTGCTCCAAATTCGATTTCAGAGATGATTGGAATTCCTTTGGATGCAATTTTTTGAACAATTGCTGCCGTAGGAGGGATGCCAGGACTCAGAATAACCTGGTCAGCATTCAGAATATATTCTTCTGTGTGTTGTCCTTGTTCAAAGTCAATTTCATTGTCCGTCAATTCGGAGGCATACGTGTCTTTAATGTTTCCGTAGTCGGAAACAAAAACGGAATGGTTAAGGTGTCGGGCCAATAGAGCCGCACCTGTTCCGCTTTCTCCTGCTCCTAATATGACGGTTCTGGTAGCCAAAATTATCTCAGTTTAAATGTGATTATGGTTAAGGCAGCCAGCATGATTCCAACAATCCAGAATCGGGTAACTATTTTGGGTTCCGAATAACCCAGTTTTTGGTAATGGTGGTGAAGTGGAGACATTTTGAAAACCCGCCTACCTTCTCCATACCTTTTTTTGGTGTACTTGAAGTACGATACCTGAATAACGACACTGAGGTTCTCCGCTAAGAAAATCCCACAAAGAATGGGAATGAGGAGTTCCTTGCGTAGCATAATGGCGAAAACGGCAATAATTCCACCTAGAGCCAGACTCCCTGTATCGCCCATAAACACTTGAGCCGGGTACGAGTTGTACCACAGGAAACCAATACAGGCACCAACGAACGCTGCCCCAAAAACGACCAGCTCCCCCTGGAAGGGGATAAACATGATATTGAGATATTCCGCAAAAATGGCGTTCCCCGATATAAAGGCCAGTACAGCCATGGTCAGACCAATAATGGCACTAGTTCCTGCTGCCAGACCATCAATCCCGTCCGTTAGGTTTGCCCCATTGCTAACCGCGACAATAATGAATGTGACGACCAGTACATAAATGATCCACGAATACTTTTTGGCCGTCTTTTTGTCCAAAAAGAACAGTAAATCCGCGTAGTCGAACTCATGGCCTTTGACAAAAGGAATGGTCGTTATCGTCGATTTGTTGTCAATGACATAAATGGTTTCGCCAAGCTCATTTTGAAAGGATTCTGTAGCTTGTTCGATTATTTCCGGTGTTGCGTTTTTCTGATTAACAAATTCACGCACCAAAACCTCATTGTTAAAGAAAAGCGTTAAACCAATGATAAGTCCAAGCCCTAATTGGCCGATCACTTTGAATTTTCCAGCGAGACCTTTTTTATCTTTCTTAAATACTTTTATGTAGTCATCAATAAAGCCAATGAGACCCAACCATACGGTAGTAACGATCATAAGAATGACGTAGATGTTCCGCAATCGAGCAAAAAGTAAGGTGGGAATTAGAATGGCAGCAATGATGATAAGGCCACCCATCGTAGGCGTTCCTTTTTTTGCTTGTTCTCCTTCCAGACCTAGTTCACGGATCGTTTCTCCAACTTGCCTCTTTCGAAGTTTTTCGATCAGCGTTTTTCCAAAAATGAGGCTGATGGTGAGGGAAACGATAATGGCCATAATGGCCCGAAATGAACTGAACTCAAAAACACCTGACCCGGGTAGATCGAAGTTTTCTTGCAGATATCTAAATAGGTAATAAAGCATAATGTTAACTCAATAGGGCCGCGTTTTTGATGAATGTTTCTTTATCGTCAAATGGGTATCTTACACCCTTAATTTCCTGGTAGTTTTCATGGCCTTTTCCCGCAATCAGTATGATGTCTTTCGGTTGGGCAAGGGATATGGCCGTTTTAATGGCCTCCTCCCGGTTCGTAATTTTCAACACCTTCTTGTAGTGCTTAGGAGGTATGCCTGTTTGCATGTCGGCAAGGATGGCTTCGGGGTTCTCATTTCTTGGGTTGTCCGATGTCAGAATTACGCGATCGCTCAATTCGGTTGAAACCCGGGCCATAATGGACCGTTTGTCGTGATCTCGATTACCTCCACATCCTACCACTGTAATAAGCTG
>CAYZWM010000184.1:5446-8744 GCA_964482155.1 uncultured Chitinophagaceae bacterium
TCGATCGTATGTTGTTTATCGTCTCTAATACATTTTTTAATGCGTCAGGTGTATGCGCATAGTCTATGACTCCAATAAGTCCTTTCGTTGTTTTTATGTACTCAAACCGTCCATGAACAGAGGAGAGGCTCGATAGATGGGTAATGATTTGGTCCGGTTCGTAGCCCAATAAATGGGCAATGGCATATACAGTCAACAGGTTGTATCCATTAAATTTTCCAACCAGTTGGTACCACGCTTCTTTCTTATCAATTTCTAAAAGCATCCCCCCAAAATCGTGTTCAATAATGCGGGCTTTGAAATCAGAAGAGGAGTGGAGCGAATAGGTGTAGTTTGTCGCCTGGCAGTTTTGGAACATGAACAAACCGTTTTTGTCGTCTTTGTTTGTCAATGCCAATGCATCTGGGTGAAGCTCGTCGAACAACTGCTTCTTAACATCTCTGTAGTTAGCAAACGTCTTATGGTAATCGAGATGTTCATGGGTAATATTGGTCAATGCGGCCAATTTGAACCTCAAGTTTCCAATTCGGTTTTGATCAATGGCATGAGAGCTTACTTCCATAAAACAGTAGGTGCATCCGTTTTCAACCATTAAGGCCAATAGCTTGTTTAGGCTGATCGCATCAGGAGTGGTATGGGTGGAAGGATAGATCTCGTCGTCGATCTTGTTTTCTACAGTGCTCAAAAGTCCAACGGAATGTCCGAGTTTGCGAAACAGATTGAATAACAGAGTTGCTACGGTTGTCTTGCCATTGGTTCCAGTTATTCCAATTAATTTGAGTTTTTGACTGGGGTTGTCAAAGTAGTTCCCCGCCAAAAGACCCAGAGCGATTGTGGTGTCTTTAAAAACCAAATACACAATTCCATCTTTTATCGTGTCAGGTTCTTTCTGACATACAATGCAGACTGCTCCTTGCTCAATAGCCTTGTCAATAAAATCATGTCCGTCGGCAAGACTGCCATCAATAGCAACAAACACATCCCTGGAAGTCACTTTTCGTGAATCCAGATGAAGCTCATTAATGGCGATATCCGTATTTCCAATAGTTTGGAAAGCCATGTTTTGAGGCAATATGTCCTGTAAACGTGTCATGGCTTTGTACTTAGTCTTAAGTAAATCGTTCGTCCTGGTGTCAGAGTCGTATTAGGCTCTGGTGATTGTTCAACCACCTTTCCATATCCTCTGTGGCTTACTTTAAATCCGTTATTCTCAAAAAGGTACAAGCAGTGTTGTAACCCAAGGCCAACAACATTGGGCATTTTGTTATCCGTCAGGGTAATGGTTTGACTTGTTAATATTCCATTTTGAGGGCGTAGAGAGACGAGTTCTTGATTTCGGGCATCAATATCATAGTCAAGGTCCAGTGCATTACACGTAGACTTTACATCCTTACTCAAACCGCTTAACACATCGGGTAGTATAAGTGAGTCGATTGGGGTTATGGTTTTTTGAACCGCTTTGGCATAGATGTTTTTTGCGATTTCTTTAAAAACTGGAAGAGCAACAGAAGAACCATAAAACCGTCCTTTTGACGGGTTACTGATTAAAACTATAAGTGTGTATTGGGGGTCGTCTGCCGGAAAATATCCAACGAAACTACTGTTGTATTGATTTTTCTTATACCCTCTGGAGTCATCCGATATTCTTGATGTGCCTGTTTTTCCAGCTACTCGAAAACCGAGGTCTTTAAGTTTGGATCCTGTGCCTCGAAGCACAACCCCTTCAAGCATGCTTTGAAGACTCTTTAACGTGGATGTTTTGCAAATCTTGGATTCAAGGATCTCAGGTGCATACGATTCCTCCATTTTGCCAAAAGATCCAATACCCGAAATGAGATAAGGCCTCATTAGGATGCCATCATTAGCAATGGCATTGTACAGCATGGCAACGTGCAATGGGCTCATCGAAAGTGAGTAGCCGATGGAGGTAGATGGTATGGACATTCCCGACCACCCAGGTTCGCCAGGACGTAGAATGGTTGGAATGGCCTCGCCCTTAATTCCTGTTTCAAGAGGTTCGGTCAGGTGTAATTGATCAAAGTATTCTATAAAATCCTCAGGATCTTTTCTAAATCCGTTATAGGCGGTTAAGGATATTCCGACGTTGGAAGACTTTTCAAATACCTGTTGATACGTTAAACGTTGATGCTGCGTATGTCCGCTGTCTTCAATACTGTCATTTTTAAAGAATTTATACTTCCCGTAATAGACGTCTACGGAGTCGTCTGGTTCCACATCGCCGTGTTCCAAAGCCGCAAGAGCGGAAACTAGTTTTATCGTACTACCTGGTTCATAAGGCATTCCAATGGCATAATTGAGCTCCTCTCGAAGTGTGCCTTCGTCATTTTTTAGGTTTGCAATGGCTTTGATCTTACCCGTTTTTACCTCAAGAAGAACAGCGGTTCCAAATGCGGCATTATTGGCAAGAATTCCGTCTCTAAGTTTTTCGTTTACGATGTCTTGTAAATGGATGTCGACCGTCGTGAAAATGTCCTTGCCATTTTCCGCGTTAATTTTTATGTCGTTTTCTAGCGGTCGGTAGCCCCCAGGAATACGACGAACAACCATTTCTCCATTTCTCCCCGTTAGTACGTCATCGAAACTGGCTTCTATACCAGCCCCTTTATGATTCTCATTTATAAAGCCGATGGTTCGATAAAGCAAACCACCGTATGGTTTCTTTCGGATGGTTCTTTCTTCAATGATCACCCCACCTTTGTATCTTCCGGCATTGAAAATTGGCCAGCTTTGAAGTTCCTTGGTTTGGATGAAATTGGCACTTCTTATAATCGTAATATATTGATTTTGTGTGCGATACCCTTCGTCTAGGAGTTCGATATATTCAGATGATGTACGGTTGTTTAATGTTTTTGAGAGTAAGTCTGCCAACTGGTGTTTGTACCTGCCAAATGAATCTCGATGAAATTTTTTGATCACCTTAAAGTCCAGGCTCAACTTGTACATAGGTACTGAAGTAGCCAGTAAACTCCCGTTGTCTGAATAGATGCTTCCACGAATAGCCGGTATGGTCCGAAATTTGACATGCAGGCTGTCGCCCATGGCACGCCATTTATCTCCCTCTGCGTATTGTACTTTTATTGCCGAGTAAAGAATGGCCGACCCAAAAAGGGTTAACATAATTATGCTGACTACCACACGCCACAATATGTCCTTCTTGGTATTCAATTGTCTGGGGTGTTTAAGTTGGTAGGCGCAGATGAAATAGGTTTTATCCCTTTGTCTTCAAGTCGTTTTGCAACATCAGATTGCTTGTTTTGCCCAACTATTTCAGATTTAA
>CAYZWM010000185.1:0-1534 GCA_964482155.1 uncultured Chitinophagaceae bacterium
ATAACGATATCCAAGATTTACGATTGGGTTTATACCCTCTGGCAGGCTATGAGCGCCTGCACTAAAGTCCAAATTATGATTCCCTCGACTTTTTAAGCGCGTATAAAGAATGCCCCAACCCATGGACGTTTCCTTGATTTCTGCTATTCCAACCCCAGCTATAAAGTTAACATAGTGTTGAACCTGACTGTTTCTTGAGCGGCCAAGAGGAACTTCATAATTCAATAATGCATTTGGATACATACCAAAACCTCCAGAATGCTCTGGGAAAAAGCCGTAATTGGCCGAGATGTACAAACTCCCTTTTAGTGGCTCCTTGTATATAGAACTTGCACTATCTTTATCATTTTGCGCAGATAATTCATCTTGGGCTAAACCCGTCAAACTAAGTTGGATAGCTAACAAAACAAGAACTACATGTTGGATAACTCGATTCTTAAACATGTACCAAAGAACGTTCATTATAACCTAAGTGACCTGGCATATCTTTTAGGCTGCTTCTTTGGCACTTGTTATAACCAGGCGAGAAGCCCGGGTGTGTTTATGCATTGAATATTCATCGTACGATACTTCCAAAGGTTGGTTAACGTGTTAAACGTCAGCCAAAAGTGAACTATTAAAGGTAAAGACTTAAGTGAGGTTTTTTAAACATTTATAACCCTATAGACGGGTAGGGGGGATTGATTATTTTTTAGTTACCGATCTATGAAACGCAGTTGTTGGAACTAAAGGCACGTACAAGATAGACTTTACAAAACTGGCTACAATTGGTTATATTCCTTAGTAATTTAGGTTTCAGAAAATATCAATGCCAAAAGTACCAACGTTTCCAACTCTTTTTAATTGTGCTCATCAACATTAACTAAGTCGTTAAAAACTCGCATATCGTATCAATATCTTGTCCTTGAATTTCTATTCCCTTTGCTTTCCAGATTATAGTCTGATCGGACGTTTCAATCCTTGAAACTACATATAACTGTACACTAATAGTTTGTGAAGATTAAAAAATAGCAAAACTTTGGGATTGGAATTGTCGGACACATTGGTGTATCTTCCCGCATTCCAAATGAGCGAATTTATTGAACAACTGAGAAGTCAGTCCTTTTATTTCAAGCTAGAGTCAAAGAGCGGGAATTATGGTGCGGTATTCACTGATGAATTAATAAAAGTTCTCAAAAACTTGTCGAAGTCCTATGAGGAGTTTATTAAAATTCAATTTGACAAGATTGGAAACACATCAGGTGAGTCATCAATTCCCAGTAATGTACATCAGAAATTAACTGAGGAAAATAGATTTTTGGTCGTTGATCTAAATTTTGCAAGTTGTGGAGTTTCTATATGTCCCAATATTGTAACTAGCAACCATTTGATACCTGAATTTGGGAATTCTCAATTGGATTGGAAGAAGGACAAGTTTACCGAATATAAAAATCTTGTGCTAGATTCGGATTACAACAATGCAACATACTTGGACAAATTAGCAGAGGAGTATACCCCAAATGAAAGACATAGAATTTTTAAACCAATATTAAGT
>CAYZWM010000185.1:1544-8631 GCA_964482155.1 uncultured Chitinophagaceae bacterium
CCACTAATGAGAGTATTAATGTTTATTGGGGCAAGGATAAAAAAGCCAAGTTAAAAAGGTGGTCAATAGCAAAAAGTACAGCAACTCGTGTTATGGTTCCCCCAAAAATAGAAACGATGGTTTTGGATAAACCCACAACCAAGAAAGTGTTGGGGCGAGTTGAAGTGAGGGAGAGTGTAACAGGTAAATTAACGCCAATAAGCCGCAGTTTAGAATTATTCGACAACATTGAAAAGCTAATTATCCCATTCGACGTTATTACGTTCAACAATAAAGATTACAGATTTAAATATCCTATACATTGTGAAGTCAATCATGATGAAGATATATATTATCTCGATTGTAAGATATTTGACATTTGTTCATTTGGATCGACCCTAAAAGAGGCTACTAAAAGTTTTGAAGAAGACTTCGACCATATATACCGCCTATACATGTCGACCCCAAATGATAAGGTAACTGCCCACGTGCTGACAATTAAGAATAAACTCAAAGATATTGTTTACTAATGGCGGTATTGGATAGCACAAAAACAGTAAAGGCCTTATTTAAGAAGGGATTTAAAAGTGATGATAGCCATCACAAATACCTACATTTTTACTACAATGGTAACCTTACCCATATCAGCACCAAAGTGAGCCATAATGGTCAAGACATTGGAAACAATTTGATAAGTGCTATGTCCAAACAGTTAAAACTTGAAAAGAAAGATTTTTTAAAATTGGTGACCTGTACTCTTTCTGAAGATGGTTATATTCTAATTTTAGAGAATAAAGGGGAATTGTAACCACTTTGTCCCTTTATTAGTCGTGATTGAGTATTAATCCTCGTTTGGATCAGACTCCAACCCCTTTTTTAGATTTGCGTTGAATTTAGACAGCTTAGCTGAGGGTGCACCAATAGTTGACCCTAGTATTTTTTGTAATAAGTCAAGAGATTTAGGGTCTCTCCGTTTAAAGTAAGCATGCAGAGCAAGGCTCATGCTTCATTACAGTCGACTGGTTGAAATTGAATTATATGAATGTAGAAATAATCTTAGAAATTATCCTTATTGGTATTGGGCTTTATCTAGCGTTGATTAAATCCTATTTTCAGGAAAAAGGCAAGAACATTGCCACAAGCGAAGACATAGAAGAACTGACTCTAAAAGTGGAATCTGTAAAACAACAATTTTTAGAAAAAAATGCCTATTTACAAGCTAACCTCGACCTTCTAACCAATTTACAGATTAGTCACAAAAATGATGAAAGACTAGCTCTCATAGATTTTCACAAAAAAATAAACACCTGGGTAGGTCTATTAACTGAGGGCACTCCATCATTACTTGATCCCTTTGACGATCAGGAAATTCAAACCAAAATTCATCAATATGCATTGACGTATCAAAAAGTACTAGCAGCTCAAGCCGTATTAGACCTCTATGTTGAGGACAATAAATTGATCGAAATAATAATTGACCTAAAAATGGTTATTATAACACGTTTACACCAGCCTCCCATAATATTTCTTTTAGACTTAAAAAAGAGCAATTTCGAAATAAGCCAATTGGATTTAGAAGAAAATCTTGAGAAAAGGACAAAAAATCATTCTACGATAATGGTTAAAAGAAAGAATCTCTACGAGAGATATTTAAAAACAATGAAAGACGAATACAAAGAAGTTTTGCCTATTAGCGATAAATATAGGGGTTATATAAAAGAGTATATTTCGAAAATATCAATGGAATAAAACTACAATTCTCAAAGGTTTTGTCACATTAATTTGGATCAAAAACGAATAACGATAACTCACGAGAGTAAACATCATTATTATGCAATCTCCTGTTTTCAATTTGCAGGATCATTGCAGGATACTTTTTGACATTTCAATACTTCTCACTACGTCAGGCTATACGACCAAAATCACATAAAACACTTATAATCACATCATTTAAGGGTACAAGGGTAAATTAGAATGAATATATTTTAGTCCCCTACGGGCTACTAGCCAAAGCTCTAGTACCGGCTCCATCACATTGAACTCTGAAAATTCTTAACTTCGTGTCATATGCCAAAGTTTCTTTTTTCTATCTTCCTTGTTATGTTAAGTGGCATAACCATTGCCCAAACGACAGGTCCAGAGGAACAGTTGACCTTTTTGGAACGGAATTTTTTCCACCACGTTAGAACAGAATTGATGTATGGTGCCATTCCTTCTTTTAAGGTTTGGAGTATAGGCCCCGATGGTAAGCCTATAAGTGAGTTTGAGTCCACTGCAAATGTAATATCCCTAGGAGGAGTGGCATATGAGCCAAGAGTGAACCTATTTAATTTCAGAGATAGAGCCTCAATATCACTGTCAATTCCATTCGATCTCGTAGGAGGGATTGTCGTTAGTCACCCGAATGACCTTGTAGCTTCTGGCATCGGCGCTGCGTCTATTGGGTTTTTCATAGATGCGAATATTGGAAATCACTCTACCTATAACAATATAGAAATGAATGGATCCAGTTTTGGAATCGGGTATCGATTGCACAAGGCCCCATTATTTAGAACAATAGATAGAAAATACAAGTTCTCACGAATTGCGTCTGGATTATCGGTTAGATTTCAATACAAACATGATTTTCAGAATGACTTGAACAAGATTTGGTATATAGAATCGGGCCTACCAAATAGGTTCATTGACGATGGAATCTCTCGTGTAGCCAATTTGTATTTGACTTTTGGTTTTGGACGTTTATTGAATTACTGATATGAGAAGATTAATTTTTATCTATTTCCTCACACTGACGTCTCCGACTTTCGGCCAAATCACACTGTCATCTCATGGAAACATTCCTGAGGAGCTTTTCAGTTCAACTAATAGCAAGTATGAGAAGAAAAAAAAGGAAGCGATAAAATTGTCTTTTCATGAGCCGAGGGAGGTTCGTCTATCTAGAATTCGATTTTATGAAGAGAGCTATTATTTAATTGATGCTATTAAAAACAACGCATGTATTTACGTCAATGACAGCTACTCGAAGCTCCTTAATGATATCGCAGATGAACTTCTGAAGAATGAACCGGAAATACGGAGTGAAGTCAATTTATACGCTTATCGAGCCCCTTATGTAAATGCCTTTTCCACTGACCAAGGTGATTTATTCTTCACAATTGGTCTCCTTGCCCATACACATAGCGAAGCGGAATTGGCTTTTATTGTTGGACATGAAATTATGCACTATCTCAAGCAACATAACATAACCATTTTCAACCAAACGGTCCAATTAACCTGGGAGAGGAGCAAGTATAAGGATCTCGAGATTGATGACGCTGTAGAGCGTATTCATAGCTTTTCGCGTAGTTTGGAAAAAGAAGCAGATTTGCTTTCCCTTGATTATTTCCTCAAAAGCCCGTACAACCCAAAGGCGGTAATTACGGCTCTTCAGACACTTCGAACTGCACACCTAGGTATTGCCGAACAAAAATTCGATTACTCCCTGCTACTGGGACCTAGACTTCAGCTTTCCGATCGGTTTTTACCCGACCATATCCCTTCAGTTAGTTCGGATTCTACCGACGATGAGTTAAGCACTCATCCAAATATCACAGAGCGGCTCAAATATTGCCAAGAAGCTATTGTGGATCAAGGTGGTGAAGGCACATCATTCTATGTACACATAAGTAGCGAGGACTTCAAAAAGCTCAGACGTCTGGCACGCAAAGAACAAGTGATCCAATTGTATGATAACCACTACTATGCAATGGCGATATATAATGCCTCCATAATGCACGGGGATCCGGATGCAGATAAGGAATGGCTTCGGCATTTTATAGATCGAAGTTTTCGGGCAGCCGTAGAATTTAGAAATGGCACGAATAAACCGCTTGGAAAACATGAAAAGAATTACTCGGGAGAACTTTACCGGGTCTACCACTTTCTCTACAAACTAAAGAAGTATGAGACAGCTACTATGCATTTTTTGAAAACTTATAGGGCTTATCAAACTGCCAGCCTGGATTTCTTAAAATTAGGTCCTACCTATCAAACAAAGACATCCAACGATGCTAAGCTATGGACCATTTACGCGATACAGGATATGATTCAACCTCAAAAGAATTCATGGAGACGTTTTCAGAATGGATATTTTGACACAGCGAAAATTAAATCAACTAAAATGGACCATTTGCTACCTGAGCTTAAATCAATATTTGACAGTGATGAGTTTATTAATGGATTTGGAAAAATTGAAACCCACTACAAGGTATTTCTGTTGAAGAATGATAAGAAAGCAAGCTTTGAATCTAGTGTAGATAATCATCTTGTCTTCGACAAGATTTTGGTTTACAATCCATATTACATATGCATAGATGAAAGTGTTGAAGGTTATGTCGACCATCAAAGCACCTACGACAATGAGATTAAACTGCTCAATGCTATTGACGATGCTGCAAAGGAAAACAACCTTGAGACTATAGTCTTGGACGTCCGACGACTGAAGCAGACAGATGGTGACAAATTCGATGATATTGCCTTATTGAAATCATACATCAATCGTTTTGCTATTGAAAACGGTTCTAAAAATCCCATCTTGCCTGCTTCGGAAGAGCGCATCAAACAATTGCGTCAAAAATATGACACGGACTATGTAATGTGGTTGGGAGGTCAGTCCTATAAGGGGAAGGGTTTCAAGGGTACGAGACGGAACAAAGTAGCTCTATTTTACGTAGTATTCGATATGAAAAATCATAAGGTTGTCAAGACCAATTCTATGGATTTAGAATCTATGGAAGACAATCAAAACCTCTGGACGTTGTATCTGAATGCCCTTTTTAAAGAACTTTAGTAAAATAGGGTAGTGTTCCAGAAATGTTGATTTGCAAAAAGACAACATTTAACTAGCTGATTATCAAGACACATTTGAAAACAAATTCACTTTTGTAGGTCACCCCAAGTATCCACTTCCCTATTTTTGACGTCTTAAAACGGCTCAAATTGGATAAAACCCTTCATATGTGTTCCACTGCAAATCCCACGAACATGTTGAATAAATGAGTCCCATATAAGGGCCTGGGGTTGAAAATGAGGTAGTTGTGTTTTGAGAGGTAGTCGATAAAAAATGGACTTATAAAATGAAGGGCTAATTTCGGTTTACGACCGAAAGTTCTTGATACATTAGCACAAAGTGGGACAGGTTTCTCAAAGAAAGAACCCATATTACTCATTGGTTATGGGGAGGGGGGATTAATAATTTTTTAGTTACCGATCGATGAAACGCAGTTGTTAGAATTTTAGCCGCGTTGAGGTTAGAAAAAAAAAGGGGAGCACATAACTCACCTTTTTTATTTAGTCTCTTAATTCCTTTGAATTATCAATCGTTTGGAATCCGTGTATTCGTCATAATTAAACTTCATAAAGTACATTCCAGTTGGCAAATTGCACAAGTTAATGCGACAGAACCGAACATGATCTGTCACAAAAACGAGCAAAAAAAGATCGCTCTGAGTGATCTTTAAGGTTCTTTCACATTAATTATTCTTTGAACACTTTTATCCAAAATGCAAGTATTTAGGAAATGTTTAAATCCACAATACCAGAAACTTGTGTTTTTGTTTTATGTTTAGTTTATACATGAAATATACTTCAAATTTGTTGCAACAAAATGAAGTATACATATACCCTTTTCGCGTTTTTAATCTCGTCAATTGCCTTTACTCAGAATGATAAATCTCCAGACATATTGAAAAATAAACATATTGACTATCACAGCCATTTTGGTTTAGCTACGGGACCTGTCTACATTCTAAATGAAAATGCGTTTGCTCTAGGACTACATCTGCATTATATGCGATTGATAAATGTTGGAAATACCCATTTTGGAATTGGGCTGGGATTAGAGGCCATTTATGATGAACACAGACATTATGCTACTTCCTTGAACCTATCGTACTTACCTATTCATGAACTTACAATCACTGTAGCTCCAGGCATTCAATTTGCGCCAGAATCTGAAGATTTTACCACACACTTTGAGGCAGTATATGAATTTGAAATAGGTAAGATGCACATAGGTCCAGTAGCAGAATACGCTTGGGCTCCCAATGATGCTCACGTTATGTTTGGATTACACTTAGGCTTTAGCTTTGGTAGTATTGCAAAGAAGGTGATAGACGAATAATGGGGTTCTGTCGCATTAATTCGGTTTGGATCTGAAATACTATTTCCCCTATTCTTATTAAGCGGCTAGGGACTTAAATGTAGCAAACCGACTTGATAGATTAGCACAAAGTCGAACGTGTAACTCACAGAAAGACCCATATTGCTCATTGGTAAGGGGGAGGGGGCATTGATTATTTTTTAGTAACCGAACGACGAAACGCAGTTGTCTGACTTTTCGCCGCGTAGAGGTTGGAAAACAAAAAATGGGAGCATATAACTCTCATTTTCTATTTAGTCTCTTAATTCCTATGTATTATCAATCGTTTGGAATCCGTGTATTCGTCATAATTAAACTTCACAAAGTACATCCCCGTAGGCCAATCGTGCACATCAAAATACACGCTGTTTTTGCCTTTTTTGTATCGGATTCGCCCTTTGGATGCTAGCTTATGACCCAAGATGTCGTATACCTCAATCTCAACAAACCGCTTTGATTTAAGGTTAAATACAACCACAACACCTGTTTCTGCAGGGTTGGGTTGCGGTTGCCAATCTACGGTTGGTTTATCTGAATTCTCATCAGTCGTAATCGGTGGTGCATAATTAGGTACACTGCCCGATGGTGCGGAATAGCAGGCGTAGGCTTCGTTATCTGAAGGAGCTGTGGTTCCATCAAGAACATCAATCTCAGCACCAATAACACAAATGAAGATATCAATGTTATCTAGATCATCTATTTCTGTGAGAGTTATTCGTTTATCGTTCAATACGATCAAGGCTGTATCCCGTTTGTTATTCATTCGATACACCTCAGCCAAATCCATAGTGATTTGCAAGTTTTGGGAAGACCAGAAACTATCACTTGGTGATCCTCCTCTTGTTTCTAAATCTTCCAAGGTGCCGATTAACTCTGTGGTCATTCCTGCCTTGTCTACTCCTGATGTATCATACAACACCTGACCATAGG
>CAYZWM010000186.1:0-8514 GCA_964482155.1 uncultured Chitinophagaceae bacterium
GATCACGATCGGTCTGACCGATACCTGGGTATCAGTTTTGCCAAAAACTACCTGAACTCGTGTGCACCGAACGCCATTTTATTTACCAACGGCGATAATGATACGTATCCGTTGTGGTATGCTCAAAACGTGGAAGGCATACGAACGGATGTTCGAGTTATTAACCTCAGTTTGCTAAGTACAGAGTATTACGCTCAGGCCCTAACTCGGAAATATTACAATTCCGACCCATTGCCTATGAGCATTATTCCTCGTGAAAAGCTGAAGGAGGGTCAACGAGACATGCTTTCTCACAACCCCAAGAACCGTTACTTTGATCAAACGAACTCCTATGAATTATCAAAAGTTCTTGAGTTTATGACCAGTGACGATGACAATAAAAAAGCAAGCTCGAACTACAGCAAGCCGGGTGAAGTTGAGAATTACCTACCGACTCGAAAAGTATATATCAAGGTAGATAAAAACAATGTTTTAAGGTCGGGTACTGTTCAGGAAAAAGACACAGCTAAAATTGTGGACTATATGACGTTTACCCTAAACAATCGATTGCTTAAGGGAAGCGTAGTGATGTTAGACATCATTGCTACAAACGCAGCTCGCGGTTGGGAGCGACCAATCTACTTTACCACAACAACTGGAGATGATACCTATGGAAATTTGGAATCCTATTTTAGACATGAAGGGTTAACCTACCGTTTGGTGCCTATCAAATCAAATTGGGGACAAAGTCGTGGTCTGATCGACAAGGAAATTCTATACAAGCGACTTATGGAAGACTTTGTATGGGGTAACATGGATAAAGGAACTATGTTCCTGGATCATAAAGCCACCCTCGTACCAAGAAATCTTCGTGTATTGTTTGTACAGGTTGCTCAGCGGTATTTAGCAGAGGACGATAAGGAAACCGCAAGAGAATTGCTTAACAAATCACTTGAGGTAATTCCAGAATCCGTTTTACCCATGGACGATTATGTGTTAACGTATTATATTGAAATGTTGTATAACGTTGGCGAGACGGAAAAAGCTCAAGCTATGTTAACCAAAAGTGTCAACGACATAAAGGAACAAACTCAATATTTCTTTACGATGAGTCGGGACAAAAACAAGCGTATTAAGAAAATTGCGCAAGGTAAATTGTACGGCGGAAATGGGGTTGAAGGCGACATTGGTCAAATGATCAGTTTGTCGGCTCGAATGCAGGATACTGTTTCGATGGAGACGTTACAATCCTTAAAGAAACTGTTTCCTGACCGTAGTAAGTAAGAAACAAAAAGCATCGTCAAAACCCCAAGTTCTCTTGGGGTTTTGCGTTTAAAAAAGATAATGCAAAAAACAAAATCGAGTAAGCAACTCATTTATGGTCTCCATGCGATAATAGAGGCCATAGAGTCGGGTAAGGAGTTTGAACGTATTTACGTTCTAAAAGGTGAAAAGGGCGACCTTTTTAATGAATTAACAGCACTCATTAAGGAAAACAGGCTTCCTGTTCATCAAGTTCCTGTTCATAAGCTAAATCGATTAACTCACGGTAATCATCAAGGAGCAGTGGCATTCTTGTCTATTATTCCAAATGTGAGCATAGGAGAAATCATTACCCGAACGTTTGAAAATGGGGAAGACCCTAAAATATTAGTGTTGGATGGGGTTACTGATGTCCGAAATTTTGGGGCTTTAAGCAGATCCGCCCTGGCTTTCGGGTTTCACGCAGTGGTTGTTCCTTATAAAGGTTCTGCAATGATCCACGAAGATGCCGTAAAAGCATCCGCCGGTGCCTTAATGAAAATTCCTGTATCCAAAGCCCATCAATTGGGTAAAAGCCTTCTAGAAATGAAAAATTTTGGATTGCGTATTGTTGGAATTACAGAAAAAGCGTCTGATTCAGTTCAAAAATTAACGGTGAATCAACCCTTAGTTTTAGTTTTGGGAAATGAAGAAACTGGAATTTCAACTTCCATTTTAAGCCTCTGCGATGAGACGTATAAAATTAGTATTTCGGATGAAATTGACTCTCTAAATGTATCGGTTGCCGGTGCAATCTCGATGTTTCAAACCACAATTTGACGTCCAAGCGGCTTCATTAGTAGACACCAATTTTTTTTATTTTCACCCTTTTTGTCAATTTTGTCAATCAAATCGTTAATAATCAGCCATTTGTAAAATGAAAAGCCGTTTATTAATATTTTAAAACCATATAACATTTAGCTTGTTTTTTTCATGTAGAAAAATAATTTTCGCGTGAATATTAGAACCAATAGTTTTATATTATGTATTGGACATTAGAATTAGCTTCTTATTTAGACGATGCTCCCTGGCCAGCAAGCAAGGATGAGCTTATTGATTATGGTATCCGATCGGGTGCGCCACTTGAGGTGGTCGAAAATCTTCAGGAGTTAGAAGACGATGGAGAACCGTTTGAATCTATCGAAGAGGTTTGGAGTGAATATCCCACAACGGATGATTACTTCTTCAATGAAGACGAATTGTAAATCGAAAACATACAATGTTAAAACCGAGCTATGCTCGGTTTTTTTTTGTCAAAAATTCCACAATCTCAGCAACTACGTTATCGTCCTTTAGGCCACGATTGTGCCCTAATTTATGTGTAATTAATAAACGTGCATCAACGCGTTTGGTCAATTCCCTTCCTTCCTCAAGAGGAACATCGGCGTCATTGTTGTCAACCACAACCATGACATCTGGTAATTGTTTAATATCCAAAATTCTGTTCGCTGTAGAATAGTATTCAAAATCCTGCCCAAAGTGCTTTCTCAACCGGGCATGTAGAGCCTTTTTAATACGGTTGTTGCCTCCTATTTGATCCATATACCGTTGCATAATGGTATCGGACCAAATGGCCGAGTTAACAATCACTAGTTTCTCCAGTTTCTTCGGATATTCCAACAAACTCAATATAGCTGCCATTCCACCCAACGAATGACCAACCAATCCATGCAGGTCAGTAGATTTGTCCATAAGGTAAAGAAGCATGGCTTTAAACTCCAATACGTTGGTTGTCTTTCCTTCGGAGGCAACATGGGCAGGAAAATCAGGTATAACCACCTGGTACCCCCTTTGAAGAAGTGGCTCCACAAATTTGTGGTAATGCAATCCCTTGCTGCTCCAACCATGAGCAAATATGACGGTAGGACCGTCTCCCCAGGTCGTAAAGAATGACTTTTTCTTATTAATGACTACCGATTCTGTAGTTCCATTCCGTTTCGTTTCAAGCTCACGAGGACGAAGTTTTACCCTAAAAGGTTTAAAAAAAAGTAAATAAGCCAATCGACCTCCAAGTTTGGGCCACAATCCGCCTAAAATTCTAAATATGAACTGAACTGCTTTTTGCAAAATGTGTTCTCTTGTTCGGCAAAAGTGTAAAAATGTTTTATGAAATGAGACGGTGCCCCTGTTTAATTTTCAACTTCCAGCTATTGTTTTCCAGTTGAGCTTAACATCTCTGCTATAATGCTGTTGTTTTCGGTAACCAACAATCGATGACCCGAATCCGTCAGGACCAACGTAGATGTTGGAATGCTCTCGCTAAACCGAACGGCATTTTTATACGAGATTACACCGTCCTTTTTACCAAAAATGAGATAGGTCGCAATCGCTGCTTTATTGATTACTTCGATGGCCTCTTTTGGATGAATGGATATTCGGGCTGTGCTTGACCACCTATCAAACAGTGCCTCTCGCTTCAATTTACTGTCCATGGTCGAATAATAGAAATTAATCACCCTATGGTCGGTAATACCCAAAAATCGAGCTATTCGCAACGAATAAAAGACCCAACTTGGATAAAGCACAAAATTTTTGAACAACATTCGACCCAATCCTGTTTTAGTAATAAAATCAAACGCCGGTTTTGATTTTAGCCCGTCTGCTGCGAGTAACCACAATTCAGCGATTTTTTCCGGGAAGGCAGCGGCCAAACCCATGGCATAATTTCCACCGATACTGTAGGCCATTAAACTCACTTTTTCTGAGGCTTTGACATGACGGAGAAAACTCGACATCAAATCGACCAGCATCTCTCTGCTTAACTTTTCTTTTTCATTCCATATCGTCTTACCCTGGTATGGCAAATCAATAGAAACCACCCGATATTTTTCTGTAAGACTTGGTTCAAACACTTCAAAAACATGGCAGTCCTGACCATATCCATGAAAGCAAATCAGGGTTTGCTGACCCCGGCCAAATGTGATATAATTAATCTTAGAATCCCTCCAAATAAATACCTTTTCCACTAGTCGTTTATTAGGGTTTTAAGTCTTAATTTTGCCCAATTTGAAAAACATCTAATGCCCAAAGATACTTCAATAAATTCAGTACTTATTATCGGTAGCGGACCCATTATTATAGGTCAGGCTTGTGAATTTGATTACTCCGGTAGTCAATCTGCAAGGTCGCTTCAGGAAGAGGGAATTTCCGTTACCCTGATCAACTCGAACCCTGCAACCATTATGACCGATCCGGTAATGGCCGACAACATTTATTTGTTGCCATTAACCACCGATTCGATTGTAAAAATCTTACAGAAACACGATATAGACGCTGTATTGCCAACCATGGGTGGACAAACCGCCTTAAACCTTGCAAAAGAAGCCGACGAACTCGGTATTTGGGAGGAGTACAATGTCCGTATTATTGGTGTCGACATTGACGCTATTGAAAAAACGGAGAATCGGGAGGAGTTTAGACAATTGATGGTAGACCTTGGAATAGGTGTTGCGCCATCTAAAATTGCCAACTCCTTTTTGGAAGGCAAAGAAGCTGCTCAGGAACTGGGTTTCCCATTGGTTATTCGACCTTCTTATACCCTTGGGGGATACGGAGGTGGTTTTGCACACAAAAAAGAAGATTTCGACGTGTTATTGAAACGTGGACTCGAAGCTTCTCCTACACACGAAGTACTGGTAGAAAAAGCGGTTATTGGTTGGAAGGAATATGAATTGGAACTCTTGCGAGATTCCAAGGACGATATAGCTGTGATTTGTACCATTGAGAATATTGACCCAATGGGCATTCATACGGGCGACTCAATCACTATAGCACCAGCGATGACATTAAGCGACACCTGTTTCCAAGCATTGCGGGATCAGTCGTTTAAAATGATACGGAGCATAGGCACGTTTGCTGGTGGTTGTAATGTTCAATTTGCGGTAGAACCTGATACGGAAGAAATTATCGCTATTGAAATAAACCCTCGAGTAAGCCGTTCGTCAGCACTCGCTTCCAAAGCAACGGGTTATCCGATTGCAAAAATTGCCACTAAGCTTGCTATTGGTTACCACCTAGACGAGTTAAAGAATCCGGTGACTAAAACGACTTCTGCCTTTTTCGAGCCATCCATAGACTATACCATTATCAAAATTCCCCGATGGAATTTTGCCAAATTTCCAGGAGCAGACACGACTCTTGGATTACAGATGAAATCTGTTGGTGAGGTTATGTCTATAGGCCGAAGTTTTCAGGAAGCGCTTCAAAAGGCGTGTCAGAGCCTTGAAATCAACCGAATGGGTCTGGGTTGTGATGGTCACGAAGAAAAGAATTTGGAAAAACTGATCTACAGCCTAAAAAATCCAAGTTGGGATCGAATTTTTCACGTAAAGGATGCCATATCTCTAGGAGTACCCGTTACGTCTATACAGGAAGCAACAAAAATTGATCGTTGGTTTCTCGAGCAGATTTATGATCTCGTAAAAACAGAACGGGAAATAAAGAAATACACCATTCACAATATTGAGCCTTCCGTATTGCGCATGGCAAAGGAAAAAGGGTTCTCTGATTTTCAAATTGCACATACCATGGGCGATTGTACAGAAGACGAAGTTTGTGAAAAGCGAAAAGGGCTGGGAATTAAGCGTGTCTTTAAAATGGTTGATACGTGTTCCGCAGAATTTGAATCCCCAACCAACTATTTTTATTCTACGTTCGACGGCGAAAATGAGTCGGTGCCATCTGATAAAAAGAAGGTAATCGTTCTAGGTGCTGGCCCGAATCGAATTGGCCAGGGAATTGAATTTGATTATTGCTGTGTTCATGGCTTACTAGCTTCCAAAGAGGTTGGTTACGAGGCCATTATGATTAATTGCAACCCAGAAACGGTATCAACAGATTTTGATATGGCGAGCAAACTCTACTTCGAACCTGTTTTTTGGGAACACCTGTTGGAAATTATTGAACTCGAAAAGCCGGAAGGCGTTATCGTTCAACTCGGAGGTCAAACGGCACTTAAACTTGCTGAAAAGCTCCACGAAAAAGGCATTAAAATTATCGGTACGAGTTTCCCTGATATGGATCTTGCGGAAGATCGAGGATCATTCTCTGACCTTTTAAAAGAATTAGAAATTCCTTACCCAGATTATGGGGTTGCTGAAAATGCATACGAAGCGATAGAAATTGCAAATAAGGTCGGTTATCCTGTGTTGGTAAGACCTTCTTACGTTCTTGGTGGTCAGGGTATGAAGATCGTAATTAACGACGAAGACCTTCAAAAGGCCGTTATTAAACTTCAGGAGGATTTACCTGGAAATCGAATATTGATAGATCACTTCCTGGATCGAGCCGAAGAAGCAGAAAGTGATTGCATTTGCGACGGCGAAGACGTACTCATTATTGGTATGATGGAGCACATCGAACCAGCGGGTATCCATTCGGGTGACTCGTCAGCTGTTCTTCCACCTTTTAGTTTTTCTGAATCGGTGATGAAGCAGATAGAGGAATACACCATTAAAATTGCACATGCCTTAAGCATCAAAGGTTTGATGAATATGCAATTTGCCGTAAAAAACGAAAAGGTATATGTGATTGAAGCCAACCCTCGTGCATCTCGAACGGTCCCATTCATTTGTAAGGCATATAAAGCATCGTACGCCAATATGGCTACCAAAATAATGTTGGGTACCCACAAACTAAAAGACTTCGATATTGTTAAGAAACCAAAGGGATACGCCATCAAAAAACCTGTGTTTTCATTCAACAAGTTTCCGAATGTAAATAAAGAACTGGGACCGGAAATGAAATCCACTGGTGAATCCATTTACTTTGTAGACGATTTAAAGGATCCATACTTTAGAGAGTTGTATAAAGAAAAGTCTATGTATTTGAGTAAGTAATATGAGTTTAGGTAAAATACTTCTAATAATAATTGCCTTTCTAGCGGTTCGGTTTATTGGTCGGATATGGAAGTTTAGGAAAGTTATTTTAGATCAACGTGATGCCATGATGAATCAGGCTCAGCAAAACCAGAAACAACAGGGTCAGGAAGGTGATGTTAATGTTGTAACACCTAAAAAAACCAAACCCAAAGATCTCAACGAGGGATCGTATATCGACTATGAAGATGTCGATTAATTATTTCCTCATTTCTTCCTATTTCTATTCTTAAAAATCGACACTTCGTCGTTGGCAATCAGTTCGTTGTGAAGAAATTCATGGTTTCCGTTACGAATTGTTTAATCGTTATATGCATCTCTTCCACAGAGTCCTTTTGAATGGATGGAATAGGCAATATCGCCCCATTCCAATGTTCTCCTATTTCCCATCGACCGGTATTTAAGGAAGGAATTTTGCTGTAATCTAATCCATCCTGGGTTGGATAGCCTGCCATATAAAAATAGGGCGATCCAGACAATGCATCTGCCATTGCAAGACCAAACCCAATGTGCATGCCTGGGCGAGATAACACATAGATTCCTGTGTCGAAGTGATGGGGCCAAATTCGAATTTCTCCGTCAACATCCAACAATTTATTCACAAACCCACACATCTCATTGGCCAAGTTTCTATAAAATGACCACAGATCCAAATCCTCCGTGCTGATCTCAGTTATGGCGTCTTCAATAAAATCATAGACCGCTATTTCAAAATGTAATTTATTGGAAAAACCAACTGAATTCAGTACAAAATCAGTTTAGATCGTTTCAATCTCGGCCTCAATCGCCGTGTTCTTCTTTCCAATCGTCGAAACCGTATGAACCACATTTTTGTTCTCGTCCAACCACTCAAAACATTGGTTATGGATATTCAAGGTCAATGACTTTTTGCCAAAAGGAGTCTTAACCGGTCTCCCCGTAATACGACCTGTGTCAACATCAAAGGACATGTTGGTATGACCATCGTCTTGTACCGGAGCAACATAGCTTCGACCCACTTTGGCCAGAATTTGACTGAGTTGATGCAAGTGTTCATCGGTCTTTATGTATTTATTCAACCTATATTTTCCCATTTTACTCTTAGTTGTACGACGTTAAACACAATCCTGACTTCGACAATCGACAACCTTCCTTCTTTTTTATTTAACTTGTGCTGCAATTCAGTAATTATGAAACGAATTTTCACTTCCAGCTTGTGCTTTCTTAGTTTATTTATCTGCCTACCGTTGATTTCAAACGCTCAAAATACGGCGTTACATTTTGATGGTTCCAATGACTTTATACAAACCTCATACTCAGGTATATCCGGACAAAGTGCCCGGACAGTTGAAGCTATGATTCGGACAACGGCAAACTG
>CAYZWM010000187.1:0-210 GCA_964482155.1 uncultured Chitinophagaceae bacterium
TAAACAACATATGCTCGAGGTAGTGAGCCAGTCCGGTATTATCAGAGGGGTCGCTACTGCTTCCAGCCTTGGTCGCTATTAAGGTTTGAACACGCGGTTTTTCATCGTTTTTGGCGAGAATTACGGTTAAACCGTTGTCAAGCGTATACCATCGTGCACTTGACGGGTCGTTGTCGTACTGTGTATATGGGTTTCCATTTGAATCTTTGG
>CAYZWM010000187.1:260-2066 GCA_964482155.1 uncultured Chitinophagaceae bacterium
AAAAAAACGCGAGGCTTGAAGAGAATAGTTTTTTCAATGTAAATGATGTTTAATGTCTCGAAGATAACGAGTCCGTGTAAATAGCCATCCCCCTTTTCGATGAAGAAAGCAGTTTACACAAAGAAGCCCTGGTTAACGAATAACCAGGGCTTCTCAATTCTATAAAAACGTTTTTATTTTGTAAGAGCTACTTTTTTAGTAGCGATACCATTGTCCGTATCGATTTGAACAAAGTAGTAACCGTTTGTAAGCTCAGACATATCTAAGTCAACAAAGGTTCTGTCTACGTTTGAAACGTTGAGAACTTCCTGACCGTTAATATCCAAAACACGAACGGCATTAATACGTGCATTGTTCTGCATGTTAATGTATAATACACCTGTAGTTGGATTAGGATAAGCGCTGGCTTGAACCTTTTCGAAGGTTTCAGCTGCAAGATCAGCTGGAGTGCAATATCCCAAAATAACCGCTATACGAGGGCACAAATACCCTTGAATGGTATCAAGGTAAGCACGGCCTTTAGCTGGAGACATATCTGGATTGGATCGCAAAGATGCGAGGTGAGTTGTTACACCACCACCTAAATCATATGTAGCCAATGGAGACAAAGGGTTCCACCATTGCCAAGGACTTGCCTGGTTTTCAAAAATGGTTGCACCTGCCGCTAAATCTACAGGGAACAAACCTTCTACGTTGGTGTTCACGGTAATCTTGTCTAACGGAGCTGGATAGATATAGTCGTACGTTTTTCCGTATTTATCTCGCGCTGCTTTTGTGTAAACATCACTTACTGGCATGTCCTTAATAACGTCGTTATTTCCAAGAGCGTTGGCTTTTTGAATATATAAGTTGGCACCTTGAACCTCAACCACATTTTCGTTGGTGGTTGTCACAATTACCGTTCCTTCTCCAAATGGAGCAAATGCATCACGGATACATTGGAAAGCCATCATTGGCGCATCTCCAGCTTCTAACCACGACGTATCAGCTAATGCACCACCAGCGGCAAACGTTGCAGACACATCCATACTTGCTCTTGGAGGTCCATAAAGTGTTAAAGATTGACCTATTCCAGAACCATCTAACCGACCAACCTGAGCGGTGTCAATGAAAGACTTACCAGTTGCGGGGTTAAGAAACTTAGGCAGTTCTAATTCTGTGTATTTGTCAAGTGTCGTATATGCATCCACTATATATCCACCACTACCTTCACCGTATAAGACGATTTTTGTAGGGTCAATTCCGTAGGTGTTTGCAGCAGCGGCATCTACTCGAAGCCCCATTACACATTGCTTAACGTCCTGAAGAGAACGATAAACGGCGTTTAATAATGTTCCACGTCGAACAAACTCACCAGTAGGACCGGTAGCCAACGGGTTCCATCCCAATCGGTAATCGGCAGATATAGCGACATAACCTCTTTTAGCCCAACTTTGGCAAAGCACAATGGCAGAACTGTCAGTTTTGAGTCCCAACGGAGTACCGTTAATAGGTGGGGGAAGAAAGTTGCCGGTGTGTAAGAAGATAATTACGGGTCGTGCAGTTGTGGTGTCGGATGCTGCTTTGGGCGCATAAACGTCCATTTTAATGTCTTGAACCTTGATTGCCGAAGTCATATCGGTAAGGTTGTAGTGTGTTGCAGGAATGGATTGTCCCGTGGCTAATGCTGTCTTAATAGCTGTTAGTTCCGTTATAATCTGAGCAACGGGAGCTGTAGGCAGCTGTGACGATCGCAAAAAGTCGATGTTGGTTGCATATGTAATGTCTGACGTAACTTCGATATCGCCATCGGTAAAAACCTCGTCG
>CAYZWM010000187.1:2083-8456 GCA_964482155.1 uncultured Chitinophagaceae bacterium
CAGCATAAAACCACCAGCTAATAAATAAGCGTAAACTCTTTTCATTTTTCCTTTACTTTAATTGTATAAATCCAAAAATAGGTAAAAGATACCTATTTTGTTTTTGATGTGTCATTTTTTCGATGATCGATATCGACAAGTATCGAAAAGTAGGCCAACCGACCCACATATGGACCACCATATACCTGATAATTTCGATTGTTAAACACCGTACGCCGTTTGCCAGAATTAGCTCCGTCAAACAGTGGGAGTATACCCATAAGGTTTGAACCACCCAGTTTGAACGTGGTGTGCAATGCGGGAATCCTGTAGTTTACCTGGGCATCGACCATATCGTATTTAGGAACCGTTCCTGTAAACTGTGGAGACCCCTCGAAAACAAAACCCTGTATCCACTTATAATTGATTCCAAAACCAAAGTTCTTGCTTTTTGTGAATGGCAGTTTAAGCCTACGACCCGAAAACTTGATGTTGAACTTATTTTCTGGGGTATTAAAAGCAGGAATAATTGGGTCGTCTGTACCCTTTTTATTGAGTCTGTTCCATGAATAATTTCCGCCGAAGGCGTAATTCTTGAAATAGTAATTGGCTCCTATAGAAGCCCCTTGTGTTGTGACCGCTGATCGAGCATTGGCAGCTACACGATACACTTCTATTCCGCCAATTGGGAAACCGGTTATTTGATCAAATCGCGCGGCCAAACCAATGTTATATCCAATAAAGTCTTTGTAGACGGTGTAATAGTAACCCATATCGATAAACAACGAGTTTTTGAGAAGAGAACCCTTATAGCCGACCTCTATGGTTCTTGCTTTTTCTGGACGGATGGGAGCAACATTGAAATATCTAAGTTTCGATAGGCTGGGTACCGCCTCGTTTCTATAATCGTTAAACGAATTGAATGTGATAAGCGAATCGAACCCATTTAAATTACCGAGCAATGTAGCTCGTCCCACGTCGTAAAGTAGATATTGGTCTGCTAGAGTCGGGTTACGAATTGCTGAGGAAAAAGACATTCGATAGGTGTGTTTTTTACCGGGCAGGTATATCACAGATGCCGCGGGAGAAAGTAAATAATCAAAATTTTGATTTTTGTCAAGTCGGGTTGTTAAATTCAACCTGATTTTATTGTCGTGCAACTTTTTATTCAAGCCACCATAAATGCCATACTCAAAATTGGTAATCGTTACATCCCCGGTATCGTTTAAAATGGTTCCACGCGATTCCGGTGTATATAGCCTTCCATTTAATCCCAGAATGACTTCTCCAAATTTTGGTTTGAAACGTTTTTCGCCATGAGCGTGATACAACGAAGACTTATCATAAAACCGCGTACCGTTATCTGTAAATAGTCGCGTGGTGATGTCGTTAAACACGCTGTCAAACCCAGGGGTGTTTGGGTTAAATCTGGGTAGGGTACCACCTCCGCCAGCGTTATCAACCAAAACCCGATTTTGTTGATGCCACACGGCTAAAGAATCCTGATAGTTTATCAGGAAGGGTTCGAGGTAGTCTGTTGCCCAATTGTCTATTGTGCCGTGTTCCTGAAGGTTGAAATTCGGGTAATTGGGTAAAGCTTCAACCTTATTCTTGAACCGGAATAAAATCCAATCTGTCTTGTAAGACGTATTCCAGGTACTGTTTGGCTTGCTTAATTCGTTTAACCGAAATGCGGTAGACACAATGTCGTAGGTATCTCCGGCATCTTCACTGGTAGAATATATACGAAAAAAGAAATCCTTCTCTTTACGCCATTCTACACGGTGCTGCCAAAATTTAATATTCTTGAGTCGATAGCGATTGTCACCTTGATATACCGTAGAACCTCCGCCAAAATTAAAGGCATAAATCATCTCGGACGAGTCCTGTAATTTGTAATGTAGAGAGGCGTTAAACTTTAAGTTATTGGTTTGATAATCAACGAGATCTACCTCTTTATATCCCGATCTATAAAAATAACCCAAACCCGGGTTACTGAGTTGTGAAAACGACGAGGTGTAATCATTATTAGTTTCGAAACCTTCATCGCCATACACATTAACAGCATCATAGCCGCCTGGGTTGTTTTGGCCATACTCACTGTCTACTGTGGGCTCATAATTGTCTGCTTCCCAATCTTGTGCGCTCATATATAGGGCGCCAATTTTATAAGCAAATCGGGATTTGCCATTTTTCCCTTTGATTATATCGGCCCATCTAAATGCAACCTGACCCAAACTACGCTCACCAAGCTTAACCTCTGCCGATAAACCAGGATAACTAAATGGACTTTTCGTTTCCATACTAATGACCCCATTAAACGCATTCGGACCATAGAATGCACTACTGGCTCCAGCTATAATGTCGACCCGACGTATATCCAAATCATTGGCTCCAAGAAAGTTTCCCATGGAGAAGTTCAAACCCGGGGACTGGTTGTCTACCCCATCAATCAATTGCAAACTTCGAACGGGACTCGTACTGTTAAAACCGCGCGTATTGACGACCCGAAACCCCAAACTTGCAGCTGTTACATCAACCCCTTTTAGGTTTCCAAGGCTTTCATAAAACGATGCCGCTGGCGCTTCGCGAATGGCTTTTATTCCCATCGACTCAACCGTTAATGGTGATTCTTTTTTCTTTTCGCTAACACGGTCTACCTTCACCACCGTTGTTCGTAACGTAGCCGTCGAGGATACGAGAATGACTTTGATATTTTTTGCTTCTTTACTAGAAGTGATGGTCACAGAATTGGGTGCAAAACCCTGGTAAAATATTTCGAGTGTAACCGGCAATGAGGCTACTTCGATTGTAAACCGACCATCTTCGTCTGTGGTTGCCCCATTTTTTTCGCCTTTTACCAAAACATCAGCCGCAATAAGGGGGTTCTTTTTTTCATCAATAACAACACCTGTAAGCGTTTGTGCGAACAGGTTGGAACAGAAAGCAAGGGATATAAAGAGGAGGAATCCCCAACGAAATAGTTTAGCGGCGTGTTTCATTGGCTTCAAATTAAGGTAAAAAATTGAAATAGATCGGGTTTCATCAATAAATCAGAGTACACGAAAGGCAATAATGTATTTTTGACTCATGCAAAAGAAGATACTTTATGTAGTCGTTATGGTTCTTACACTAGCATGTAGCACACCGAAAGAACAAAAAAATAATGCGGTAATAGGTCTTTGGAAAATGGAATTAAACTTAACTCAAGAGGATAAGACCATCCCGTTCTTTCTGGAAATTATTAATGAAAACGATTTGCTAAAAGCCGCCGTTTGGAATGGGGTCGAGCGAATAGTACACGATGATATTTACCTATCGGGAGATTCTCTGTTCATTGAGAGCCCGTATTTCAACTCTACGCTATACTTAAAACACGACCAAAACACCCTTGTTGGTATTTGGCAAGACCATTCCAGAACGGATTATACGATTCCGGTTTCTGGGAAATACAACTTGTCGGAACGATTCAGGTTCAACGGTCCACTGACGACAGATGTCGACGGAAAATGGGAAGTAACGTTTAGTCCAAATACAGATCACCAATACAAAGCTATTGGCCTGTTTGAAACCGATGACCACAGCATGAAAGGAACGTTTCTTACGGAAACCGGAGATTATCGTTTTTTGGATGGAGGTTATGGAGGCAATGAGTTAAAACTCTCTACATTCGACGGATCACATGCCTTTTTGTTTGAGGCAGAACAAATAAATGATACGCTGCGGGGATGGTTTTGGAGCGGAAAGCATTGGAAAGAACAGTTTATTGCATGGAGAAATGATTCAGCGACTCTGGCAGACCCCTATTCGTTAACCACACTTACCAACCCAGAAAAGCCTATAGAAATTGCCTTCAAAAACCTCGAAGGAAAGATAGTAACCCTTGAGGATGAGCAATTTAAAGGCAAACCCGTTCTTTTACAAATCATGGGAAGTTGGTGTCCGAACTGTATGGATGAAACGGCATTTTTGGCGGCACAACAAGACTGGCTATCAGAAAACGGCGTGGAGATTTTAGCCTTGAGTTTTGAACGATTGCCGTATGAAGAAGCGATTCAACCACTCCAAAAACTGAAGACCAACTTAGACGTTAACTATCCAATTTTATACGCTGGAAAAGCAAGTAAAAAGGAAGCCCTCAAAGCCGTACCCTGGTTAACGGAAATTATATCTTACCCTACATTAATTTACGTATTACCCAATCGTACCGTTTACCGTATCCATACCGGGTTTTTCGGCCCAGGAACAGATCGATACTTCGAAAAACAATCGTCCGATATGTTTAATGACATCAAAACGTTAATTGAGATGTCAAAAGAATCTAATCCTTAACTACGATTTCTTTCGACGAGATGTTTACAACACTAAAATAACCATAAGCTCCTCCCATAATATTGGAACGAGGGTTTGAAGGTGGCGGGTCAAAAGGCGTTCCCGAACGTTGTTGTTGAGTAGCAAATCCACTTAAAAAATTATAATAAGCCTCCGTGATTCGAATTTGGTCGATTTGAACGGTGTCGTTCTTGTCAAAATTAAGTGGAAAAGGACGCGGGTAGATCCCCCGGTCAATATCTTTTAACGGATCAGCAGAATCAATGTTGATATTGAAAAACCCAGATGATCGAAATTCGTCGTCATCTAGCAAATAACCAACGGTGTCAACCATGTCAATGCCGTTTTTAGTGATTCTCCAACGGTAGAAATCTCCATCGGGTTCATATTCTGATGCTTTTTCAAAAACGTAATACCCTTTTGGAATAAAACCATTTCGCTCCGGCAAGTAATACGACTTAATGAAAGAGATGGTATCCTGATAGAAACAGGTTTCACTCGCCGTGTAGGTCTCCCCTCTATGTTTCACAGTCAAGGTATACGTTTTCCCTATTTCACAGACCTTTTTGTCTTTGGAAAAGTAAAAACCACTTTGGTCATGAATTAAGGTATCCGATTGTCCATCACTATCGGTAATAACAACCTCCGCGTCATCAACGGTGGTGATGTCAGATTGGTCGAAATATGGTTGAGTGAGGGTTAGGTCAACTAACCAATAATCGAGTTTGTTCGTTAGTTGTGAATTGATAATAACCACAGGGTCTCCGCTGTTCACATTAAGAACAACCACCTTTTCGCAAGCCGACAAAATGAACACACTTAGTACAGCGAGTAGTAAATAATTTCTTTTTTTCATGTTTCTAAAACTCAAAATTCCAGGTTATTGATGGTATTATTTTAAACAGGGTGACCTGTATGGCAACCTGATCTCCGGTTTGAACGAAGCTGTTTTCAGTTACTTCGTCCTCTGTCGCTTCGCGGAAGTAAACCGCGTATGCATTCGCTCGGTTATAGAGATTATAAACCGATAGATTCCAGCTGCTCTTAAATTTCTTGCCGGGCTTGTTTTTCCACGTAAATCCAACATCCAGGCGATGATAGTCAGGCAGGCGGGCGTTATTACGATCTCCATAAATCGGGTTCCAGTCGCCTTCAAAAAAGTACTTGCCAATTGGGGTCGTAAAGGGTTTGCCTGTGGTATATGTAAACGTGGCTGAAGCCGTTAATCGGGATAGGATTTTTCGAGTGGCGACAATAGAAAGATTATTGCGAATATCGTAATTGGCTACATATACTTCGTCGTTGTTAATACCCATCGTCTGACGGGTAGTTTTAGACAACGTGTATGAAATAAATCCGGTTGTTCTACCGGTTGTTTTATTAATAAAAAGTTCGGCGCCGTAGGCATCCCCATCTCCGATAAGCAGTTCACCATCAAGATGTTCATTGAAAAACAAATCGGCATCATCTCGATAATCGATCTGGTTTTGCATAATTTTATAGTATACCTCAAACGAGGTTTCATAACCCTTTTTAAAGTTCCTAAAAATACCAAGAGAAACCTGGTCGCCAATCTGTGGTTTAATGATCAGATTAGAAGAAAACCACTGATCAGTTGGGAAGGCTGAAGCTGTATTTGAAGCTTGTTGAACATATTGGTACGTCCGGTTGTATGAAGATTTTAACGCCGTCGTTTTTCCTATATTATAGCTAAGCGCCAGTCTTGGCTCAACTCCCCAATAGGTATTATAAATCTCACCTTTGTTATAGGTGTTTCGAATTGTAAGGGAGTCAATCGGTGCATAAAATTGATCTTTATAATACGTGTATTCGCTTCCTCCCATATTGGAGAAGGAAGAGATACGTACGCCATACCGCATATTGAATTTTTCACTAAACTTAACGTTGTCGTCAATATAGATTGCTCCTTCAAGGGCATTTTTCTTTTCAAGTACCAGTGGGTCGCTAAAGGTTTTTTTGGTTTCTTCGTTAGCCGCGAAGAACGTCCCAGGGCTGAAATAATGTCGCGTTAACTGCATACCAAAACGCAACGTGTTTTTCG
>CAYZWM010000188.1:0-8441 GCA_964482155.1 uncultured Chitinophagaceae bacterium
CTTGCCCGAACGGGTTCCATAGTAGAATTCCTGTCGCTTAATAACCAGCACGTTGCTATCAACTAATTCGTAATCCTGAATCACATTAAAGTTATTAAAGAAAGACAACGCCGCATCGTTGATTGACAGGTCTACCGTTTTGAGTGTAAATGTATTTTTGGAGATAAAAATTACCCCAGAAAACAAAGCTCCCCGATCATATTTTGGCGTTACCCTAATTTTAGCAATAAAATCATCTCCCTCATAAAACGTCTCCAACAGTTTGTATTTATAGGACAAAAATGCGCCAGAACTTATGGGTGAAGTAATAGGCAACTCGCTTAGTACCGGCAAGGACATACGATTCTTAAGAAAATCGAAATTGCCATCTGTGATTTTTGTAAAAAACAGTTCTGGATTGATGACTGTAATGGGCTGGGTGGCATCAGACTCATTAAAACTAATCGTAACCTGGTTATTTGATCGTTTTTCTGCTAAATCCTTGTACGCTGTTTTAACCTCTTTGTACTGACCATTCCGACAATAAACCGTTGAGTATGACTCAATAAAATTAACGCGTTTTTTGGTCGTCAAACTCGCCGTGGTGGTATCTGGCTTGGATAAATTTTCCTTTTCCAGGGACGCTTTGAGATACAAATTGCATTTGTAACTCTTTAGATCTGAGTTTAAGGACTTTTTTCGTTTTATGGTTTTCCGAAGAATGTCATATGCCGGGTCTTCCTTGTTGGCATCGATAACCAGCGTGTTAAGTACTTCTTTATCTTCAGACATTTCAAAATTAATGGACATATTATCCGTCACCGAAATGAAATGCTCAACAGCCCTCATACCAATATATTCGCATACCAGGGTGTAATCTCCTTTAGCGAGTTCCATAAAGAAATCCCCTTTACCATTGGAAATAACTCCATACGTTGACCCCTTTACATGAATACTGGCATATCCAAGTGGAACATCCTGGTATACAACTTTTCCTCTCACTTGAAATGCCATAGATGCAAGACTCGAGACCAACAACATAGATAATAGTAAAACTCCTTTCATTATTTCCGTTTACTGGGATTAAACGGCCAAATTATACAAAAGTTACACCTTGGTCAGAACTATTCCGATTAGTTGCACAAGTTTCGTGTTGAATGTGCGTAGCTTTGTTCTAAGTGAATAGGATTTTTCTTAAACGGACATAATATTTGCTTAAATAATTACAGAATTATGGAACTGGGTGGAAAGCTATTCGAATTCGAACTTCCGGCAACCAATGGAAAAACCTTCACTAATTACAGCTTTGCAGATCGTTCTGCTTTACTGGTCTTAATTTCATGTAATCATTGCCCTTATGCCAACGCATATTGGAAGCGAATAGTGAAATTAGCCAATCGATATGAGGAAGACAATCTTGCCATCGTTGCCGTCAATTCAAATGACGAACACCGATATCCCGAGGATTCATTCGATAACATGAAAAAGCTCATGGACCAATTGGGGAACAGTTTTGTTTACCTGCGTGATGAGGGGCAGGATGTGGCCAAAAAATTAGGTGCTACCCGGACTCCTGAAGCCTTTTTGTTTAACGAGAAACGGGAGTTGGTTTACAGCGGTGCTATTGACGATTCGTGGGATAATGAACATGCCGTAACCCGAGTATACTTAGAAGATGCCCTGGAATCTTCTTTGGACGGTTTGGAAGTCGATTTTCCTGAAATAAAACCAGTCGGTTGCTCCATTAAATGGAAGCCAGGCAATGAACCTATTTAATTTCGACCAACGCGATAAATCAGAATCATATTTCGTACTGTGGCCAAACTATTTGCATAAATGCGGAAGATTATCTGTGGCTTGAATAAATTTGTAGCCTAATTAGAATATCGGTACGCTTGATAAACGATATTTTGTCGAAAAGGAATAACACTAAATACATAAGGACTTGATACAGAAACTTAAACAGGCAATTCTAGACGCATTTGCCCATGAGTTCGATCACGCTGTTGATGCAGATGATTTGAAAATTGAAAATACGAACCCTCAGTTTGAGGGCGTTTTCACTTTTGTAGTTTTTCCTTATTTACGTATTACACGCAAGAAACCTGAAGAAACCGCTGAAATTATTGGAAGTTTCGTAACGGATAAGGTAGACGAAATAGACAGTTATAATGTGGTTAAAGGCTTCCTCAACTTTAGCCTGAAAGACAGTTTTTGGCTGCAATTTCTTGGTCAAATACAATCTGCTAAACGACTCGGAACACCCACTCAATCTCCACAAAAAATCATGGTGGAATATTCTTCACCAAACACGAACAAACCCTTACACCTTGGTCATGTTCGAAACAATTTACTCGGTTTTTCGGTGGCAGAAATCCTGGCTTATTTCGGTCATGATGTGGTTAAGGTAAACCTGATTAACGACCGGGGCATCCACATTTGTAAAAGTATGTTGGCTTACGCTAAAAATGCTAACGGCGAAACACCAGAGTCTGGCGGCTTGAAAGGTGACCACCTGGTAGGTAAGTACTATGTCCAATTCGACAAGATGTACAAGCAGGAAATCGCCGATAATGTAGCAAAAGGACAAACCGAAGAAGAGGCAAAAACCAATTCATTATTGATGAATGAGGCTAGAGAAATGCTGGCCAAGTGGGAAAAAGGTGACTCGGAAACCATGGATTTATGGAACCGACTCAATAACTGGGTATATGCCGGCTTTGATGTCACCTATGATCGAATGGGTGTTGGTTTCGATACCATTTACAAAGAATCTGAGACCTACCTACTCGGGAAAGAAATGGTCGGTGATGGTCTATCTTCTGGTGTATTGTTTAAAAAGGATGACGGAAGTGTCTGGGCTGATCTAACGAATGATGGTCTGGACGAAAAGCTTCTATTACGAGCTGATGGTACGAGTGTATACATGACCCAGGACTTGGGAACTGCTGATATGAAATACGCTGATTTTGCCATGTCTAAGTCGTTATACGTCGTTGGCAATGAACAGGATTATCACTTTAAGGTATTACAGCTGATTCTAAAAAAGCTTGGAAAACCATACGCCGATGGTATTTACCATATGAGCTACGGAATGGTGGAATTGCCTGACGGAAAATTAAAGACTCGTGAAGGAAAGGTAGTAGACGCCGATGAGTTGATGGATGAGATGTACGAAACGGCCAAACAGCGTACCTCTGAACAAGGTAAAACAGACGGTCTGCCTAAAGCTGAACTTCATTCGTTGTACGAAATGCTTGGTATGGGGGCATTAAAGTATTTTTTGCTGAAAGTGGATCCAACCAAAAGAATCCTATTTAACCCCGCTGAATCAATTGATTTTCAAGGAAATACAGGTTCGTTTATCCAATATACACATGCCCGATGTAAGTCAATTCTAAGAACGTGGAACGGAGAAATGAATATTGATATGGCGTTATCATTGACCTCTATTGAACGCGATCTAATCACTCACCTTTATGGATTTGACACCAAATTGGAAGAGGCCTGCAAATTGTATAGCCCATCAATCATAGCGCACTATCTATACGATACGGCTAAAATTTACAATGGTTTTTACAACCAGTGCTCCATTCTTAAAGCGGAGTCTGAAGAACTTATTCAATTTCGGGTTGCGCTTACTCAAGCTACCGCCCGTATGCTTGAAACTTGCGGTAAATTACTCGGTATTGCTATGCCGGAAAAGATGTAACTACAGTTCGAAACCGAAGGGTAAAAACTGTTTGACATCTTTGGCTATATACACCAGATCACTGGTGCTTTTGATATAAATAGGAATTCCCTTTTTTTGACGATATTCTACATCAGACATCACCTGCAAACAAGCTCCACATGGCGGTGTAAGCTGCTGTTTCAACTCTCTATCCGTGCGGACAGCTATGGCGACTGCAATAATTTCGTTTGTAGGGTAATTGGCCTTTGCGGCTAGAATAGCTACTCGCTCAGCGCATAATCCGCTTGGGAATGCTGCATTTTCCTGATTGTTTCCAACCACGATCTCGTCATTATCCATTAGAACGGCCGCGCCTACATAAAATTTCGAATAAGGTGCATGAGCACGTTCTGTTGCCGCTTGGGCCTGAGAAATGATTTCCTGAATATTCTCTGGTAGTTGGGTAATGGCATTCGTTTCAATCGAACACGTTTTGTGCATTTTCATATGTAGCGCACAAGTTAGTAAAATACCTTAAACGCTCACCAATAGATTGGCTGGTGGTTTTTGATTTTGGTCTGGTTGTTTATAAAACATATCTGGACTCAAATATTTTTTTAGATGTATATAATACACCCCGTTGCCAGCATCTTCAATTTCAACCTTAACTTTTTGCCCACTGGAGTTGATGATATTGATATTCCCTTGAATTCCATTAGGTGCAATCACCTTGATAATTCTCCAGCCCTTGGTGTTAACGCGGTTTGGTGTTCCTACTTCGGATTGATCGTCAGTCTGATTAAGAATTTCCTCTGCTTGAACAGATAACATGGAAAATAGAAAGATAAAAAGGAAAAGAATTCGGATAGATTTCATGACATGCTTTTTTTAAGAAATTAGACTGATTACTTAAATACATGTTTTGATCCAAGAATATAAAAACCTAAATAACAGCTATTTAGCTATTTATTTCGGTTTGTATTCTTCCCACAACGAGATGTAGAAGTCATTTTTGGGACTGGACTATTGAAAATCGATTGTACTGGTATCTGTACTGTACGTTGCAAATATTCCATAACCCCCGTTAATATTTGAAGGAACTTGAGAGGAGATACTAAATGGCCCTCCGTACACAGGTCTGTTCAGACTTAGCGTTGTTAAGAAGTCGTAATACTCCTTTGTAATGTGCCTTAGAGTTACCTCAAGTTTTTGAATTTCGCTGCGGTCGGCTTGCTCGGTGAGCACAAACGTGCTTACGTCAACATGGAGTTCAAATCCACTTTCCCCGTTGAAAATAACATCGTTAAGCAATTCAAAGTTTTGGCGATTGTTTACGATATTGTTGTCGGAGAAAAACAGCCTATTCACGCTTGTCATGCGAATAGGTTCATACACATAGGTCGAATCGATTTTACGGCCTGTAATGGGATGAAAACGGTATACCCAGCGATATCCATGTAGGTTTACCAGATAAAAATCTGTGGTCTTGGCATCGTCGTTAAATACAATGCGAAAACCGCGTTGGCTAGCTCTAATGGTTGTGGTATCAAAAAAAGCGATGCTCACCTTGCTTGGAGCTATTGCTTCGGCCCACATCTGATCGATGTCATCGCCTGTGATTTCAACCAATAGCGAATCTCGTTCTTCTGGATTGTATGCAAAATGAACTTCTCCATCTTTATCGGTTCTTCTGGCTTCTTCCAATCGTCCATTTCGATACAAATCAACGTGTATACCTTCCAATGGCGTACTCAGGGTATCCTGGGTTATGAGATCACTTTTCTTAACAACAACATCTATATTTCCATCCACCTCTGCACGAATGTACGCCACCACTCCCCTGTCCTGATTTACATTTTTCAGAACAAGATCATCATTACACGACCAAATCGTCAACCCAATGAGCGCTATGTATATAAATTTAGAATTCAATGGCATAGTTGACTGATGGTAATACGGGAAGTATTGAAATCGGATTAAACGTAAGCCCGCCGGTTTCGTTTATGGATGAATTAACATAAAACACATTTTGTCGGTTATACACGTTGTAAATGGTAAAACTCCAGGTTTGAAGGGCGTTCCCAAGGTCTTTTTTATGGTGTATACCGAGATCTAGACGATGATATGCTGGAAGCTTTAAGTTGTTCTTACTTCCATATTGTTCCACGAGATATTGCTGGTTTTCTACAGTCAATAGGTAGTGTACCTCTGGAGTAGTTAGGTAATTACCTGAGGCATATGACCAGGTACCGCCAAACGATAGATTTTTATTGTATTGATAGTGTAACACACATTTAATATCATGCCTTCTATCAAATTGAAATGGAAACCACTTCCCATCGTTTATAGATTCAATAATCCGTTCGCTTTTAGACAACGTGTAGCCCACCCAACCATTCACCTTGCCTTTTTCCTTTTTTAGCATGAATTCAATGCCTCTTGATCGTCCATCGCCAGTTAAAAGGGCCTCATCCCATTGCGCAATGAAATCCGATACGCCGTTCTTATATTCTATAATATTGTCAAACACCTTATAATAACCATCAAGTTTAACGGCCAACTTCTTATTCAACTTTCGGGTGTACCCAATTGAGAAATGATTGCAATGCATTGGTTTGATTCGGTCGTCTGCTGGAATCCAAATATCAATTGGAATGCCGAGTAAATTATTGGGCACCAAAAGCATAAACTGGCTGGTTTTGGCAAAGCCAAATTCAAACTTGTTTTTCGATTTAACATTGAAAGAAACGTTTAATCTCGGCTGCAAGGATTGGTACGATGTATTGTTATCGAAGTTTACATAGTGTAATCCTGCCATCAAACGAAAGCCATTATTGGCATAAACATCCTGAATAAAATATCGTTGTTCCAGGGTTCTGGTGTTCCTAAATTCTGTGGTCGTATCGTATAAAATGAGGTCGTTTTCTTTCAAAAAATACTCCGATTTTGACGGGGAGAAATTATGCCAAACATTTTCCATACCCATCACAAAATGATTGTTGTGTCTAGGTAAGGTTTTGATATAGATGCCTGTTTTCCAATCCGAAATTTTACTCCGGTACCCCAGTTTTGTTTCTCTTAAGTAATCCGGGTTTTGATCCTCTCCGATTAAAAGGTCGTAGGTATTTTCGCGGTTAAACCCATATTCTGAATATCCGATTTTTGCGTGAAGACTCATGGTATTGGTTATCCATGTTTTAATACCTGCAGTGCCCAGGGCATTGGATTGAATAAAGAAATCGTTCTGGTTCTCTACCACATTATTTCCCTTTGAACTACTGCGGATGTATCCTTTGTCTCCTCCAACGTATCCACTTAGGTAAATGTTGGTCTTTTCGGAGACCTTATGATTTAACGTGCCCGTAAAATCATAAAAAAAGTACTTAAATTGCTCTAGCTCGTTCTGCTTTTGGATTTGTTCATAAAACAATGGGAAGAAGTCTGTAAAAGACCGCCTACCCGATATAACCAACGAAGTCTTGTTTTTAACTATGGGGCCATGAAAAATACCTTCCATTAAAATGGGGTTAATATTTATCTTGGAATTCCATTTTCTAAAGTCCCCTACTTTGCTTTTAACATCAAGTACGGAAGACAGTCGCCCACCATATTGAGCAGGAAACGAGTTTTTATAGAACGATATACTTTGTACGGAATTATCGTTAAACACGGAGAACAAACCAAATAAGTGCATGGGGTTATACAGCTCCATACCATCAAACAATACCAGGTTTTGATCTTTACCACCTCCCCGAACGATCATACCTCCATTTACTTCCATGGTACTCTGTATGGAAGGCAAAAAGCGTAGACTGTTCAAAACACCGGGTGAGCCTGCAATGGATGGGATTTTACTCAACTCCTCCATATTTATGTTTATCCCTCCGGTTTTGCTCACCATTAACAGGGAGTCGTAAATATTTATTACCGCTGTACCCAACGTGTAATCTGGGCTAAGAAGAAACGACAATGGATTTTCTCCAAGTTCTGTAACTTCAAAAAACCCACTGTTAAAGCCAGGGGAAACGATCTGTAAATGGGCTGGAAGCCTTAATACATTTATTTGAAAGTATCCGTCGTTGTCTGTTTCAACCCAGGTGTTGTTATAAACCACGAGAGCAGACACAACGGGTTGATTACTGGATGAATCGGATACAAATCCAGAAAGAATAGTCTTCGAAATACTTTGTTTTTCTCTAAAAATAAGGGCGTTGTTACCCACGCAGATGAACTCGACGTTGTGTGGTCGGATGACGCTTTTAAGGATGGTACCAATCTTATGATCCTTGACTTCGAAGTTGTACTGATCTTCTCCGAATAATTCAGAGGCGTAGTTGATTGAGAAGTTATATTCTTCAGCAATTTGAGTAATACATTGCTCGGCAGTTAGGCCCTGGGATGTAAAGTCAATTTTTTGGTGCAAAAAGTCACACTGTCCAAAAGCCAGTTTTCCGGCACATTGAAGCAAAATGATAAGAATTAGAACCGCATGCCGACGTAACACACGGTAAATCTACTATTTTAGAATGTAGATATCGCCTTCTAAAGAGGCATTCGTTTGGGTAACCAACTCTATGGTCCTAACAATCTGGTCGTTTGAAACACCAGACAATTCAACTGTAAACCGTTGATTTTCAATAGATTTAGGTGCTTTGATGTGCGCACTTCCGACTCTATTTAACTCGTCTAAAATAACTTTCAGCGGTGTGTCATAATAATCAAAAACTTGATTCTTAATTTCTGCCACATCGCTTGAGTTAAAATCTGAACGTAAAACCACTCCACCATT
>CAYZWM010000189.1:0-8439 GCA_964482155.1 uncultured Chitinophagaceae bacterium
CCAACGGTTTGGGTTCCCAAGGCACATTCGCACGGAACAAAAGGCTTATGGAAAACCTTCTGGGTTTTACTGTTCTTAACCATTGCCGATGTCGTTTTATACTTTTCGTTGGATCCAACTATGGGAAGAAATATTCTTTTTATCGTTCTTGGAGTGATTAAAGCTGCCTTTATTGTTTACAGTTTTATGCACTTAACCTTCGAACATAAAGGACTCAAACAGTCGATTGTATTACCCATGGTCTTTGTGCTTTACCTAATCGCATTTATGCTTTATGAAGCCGGCTATTGGAATTTTCTAAACTGGTAATAAAAACTTATGAAAAGTAAAACACGCGGGCGAATTGCGCTCCTGTTGTTTATGGTAATTCCGATTGCCCTTTTCTTTTTTTGGCAATCAGCAGACGAACAGTACAACCCATTAGAAATGATGGGGACCTATTATTCGGACACCTCTATTCTTCAAGATCAGACTTTTATGGACTCGATGTTTGGAGAGAACTACTTTGTACAAGGCGATAGTCTTTTTGAAATATGGACACTCCGCGATTTTGATCTCACCGACCATACAGGTAAAAAGATAAGTTTAGCAGATTTTGAAGATAAAATCATTATTGCCAATTTCTTCTATGCCACCTGTCCTGAGCTTTGCCCTCGTATGAATAGAAACTTACGATTGGTTGTAGAAAAGTTTAAGAATAACCCGGAAGTGGTTTTCTTATCACATACAGTTCATCCTGAGCACGACTCGGTTCCTGTTTTAGCAGCCTACGCAAAACCGTATGGTTACGCCAATGACAAATGGTATTTCGCTACCGGTTTCAAACACGAGATATACGACCTGGCTACATCACACTATCACGCAGCGGCTCCTAGCCCAGATGGTGTTTACGACTTTATTCACAGCACAATGGTTTATGTGGTCGATAAGGAACGTAGAATGAGAGGTTACCATGAGTCGAGAGACAACCCGCATTTTGCCAAAGAGTTAAAAGACGCGATAAAAGTTCTATTAGCAGAATATCACCAACAAGAGAAATTCAAAAAATGATTAAGAGCGACAAAGCATTCTATAGATTGGCCATGGTCGTTTCCATTGTTGTCTTTCTGTTGGTTCTTGCCTTAAACAAACGGGTCTTAAACCCGCCGAGCGAATTTCCAGATTTCATATACCAGTTTCCATTGATCAACGCATTTATCAATGGCCTGTGCTTTATCCTCCTCTTAACGAGTTTTAGAGCCATAAAACGTAAGAATATTGAATTGCACAAGAAGTTGAACATAACAACTTTCTTGCTGTCATCTCTTTTCTTAATGCTTTATGTAACCTATCACTTTTTTGTGCCCGAAACCCATTTTGGAGGAGAGGGAGCTGCGAAAGGGATTTACTTCACCATCTTGCTAACGCATATCGTTCTGGCTGCTGGCGTGCTTCCGCTTATCTTGATTTCGTTCTACTTTGCATTAAATAACAAAGTAAAACAGCATCGCAGAATCGTACGATTTACGTTTCCTATATGGTTGTTTGTTACCTTGTCGGGTGTAGTGGTTTATCTTATGATTAGCCCATACTACTCCTTTTAAGCAATGAAGAGTAGAATTCAACATCTGTTGCAATCTGTCTTAGGCCTTCAGACCTATCTCAATCTATTTTCGTGGTATAAGATTAAAACCTTAAAGAGTGATGTAGGAGAGAATGATTTTTTTCATTTTCTAAAACTCATTCCAACTGATGTTGATGTGTTAGACATCGGTGCGAACATTGGCATTATGTCGTACTACCTATCCAAAAATGCTACGCAGGCTCACGTCTTTTCATTCGAACCCATTCCAAATAACATTGAAACCTTAAAGTGGATTAAAAAACGATTTAAGCTTTCAAACATGGACATTCTTGAAACCGCGTTGGGCAACGAAAATGGATCCATAAACATGGTTCTGCCTGTTGTGGACAATGTCAAGAAGCAAGGACTAAGCCATGTGTTAACCGAAGAAATTAAAGATTTTAATGAGGGTATACCCTTTACGGCTAAAAGTGCCCGACTCGACGATGTTGAGGACATCAAAAATCGAAAAATTGGTGCAATTAAGATTGACGTTGAGAATTTTGAGTATCAGGTATTTTTAGGTTCAAAAGAATTACTCGAAAGAGATCGTCCGGTTATATACTGCGAGCTTTGGGACAATAAAAACAGGTATAATTGTTTTGACTTCCTCACTTCCCTGGGTTACCAAATAAAGGTAGTCTCGAACAACGAACTGGTTGAATTTGACGAAAAGAATCATACCACTCAAAACTTCTTCTTTATCCATGAATAACTACCTTTGCAACATGCAAACCTTTATGCGACGAATTCTTGTCTGTATGGTATTGATGGTGGTTGTATCCCTTTTTAATGAGGTGTGGGCACAATGCCCTATGTGCCGTACCGCTGTTGAGTCTGCAATGCAAAATGAAGGAAATACGGTTGGCCTGGGCTTAAACAAGGGTATTTTATATCTTTTAGCAATGCCTTACGTCATTGTTGCAATCCTTGGTCGTATGTGGTACGTAAAAAATTACAAAACAACCAATGGGTAACATTTCTGGACTGAAGTCTTTTCTGATGGGTAGATGCCCGCAGTGTCGTACAGGTTCCATTTTCAAGGGAGGTTTATTCAGCAAACATTTCAAAGACGTTCATGAGCGATGCAATCATTGTAACGTAAAATACGAGCAAGAACTGGGTTTCTTTTGGGGAGCGATGTATTTTAGCTATGGCTTAATGGTCGGTTTACTTGTTATTTTATCGGTTACTATGTTTACGGTATTTGACGACCCTTCTCTCCTACTTCTGAGCGTGGTAATCATTGGTATTTCAACCCTAATGACGCCTTTAAATATGAGGCTATCCAGAATGCTCTTGATGTATGTAGTTGCACCATACCGAACGTATCGCAAAGAGCTCAAAGGTTAACGACCTACAGAAACCTACTCAGGCCCTTTTTCACCGGGTTGATACACCGTCTTACCAACTTCGTTCTTAACAGGTTCGAGCGCCTGAAGAAATTTGTATACCGCGATGAGTTCAACACTGTCCATACGCGACATTGCACCCCAGGGCATGGGTGAACCTGCATGAACTCGACCCGCTTTAAACTTGGCAATAAATGCCGCTTCATCCCAAAACGTCATCACACCCGTCTCTTTATCTGGCGTTAAATTGGGTGATGTAAAGGCAAACCCCTTTGAAAAATCATCCGGCGGCATATACATTCCACCTGCAAAATCAATCCCAATGTAAGCTCCCGTCTTCAGGTCACGATCTGTATGACAACCTCGGCAATTGCCCACGCTGTTTGCAATATACTTCCCATACTCAACAGTAGGCTCCCTGGTTACCGACTTTGGTGGCGTGTTTCGAGGGCCTTCAGGTTTAATCATTCCAAAAGCCATAATTGCTTTTCCCAGAAACGACAATTCAGTGGGTTCGACCTGATTAGATACGGCTTCTTGGGATCGCAAAAAGGAAATAACCGCAGTAAGATCTTCATCGCTTAATTCTTGAAAAGGCATAAAAGGAAAAATAGTTCTTCCATCGTGGCCGACCGAGTACCGCAGTACTCGAGCTATTTCAGCATCGGTTCGTTTCCCTATACCTGTTTCCATGTCTGGAGTGATGTTTGGGGCTCTGAAACTACCGGGTGGAATGTTCAACTCCCAACCTCCACTTAAGGGCATTTCCAGTCCATTTTCCACGGCCATAATTTTGTCCATGGGTACGTGACATGTCGCACAATGCGCGGGTCCAAAGGCCAGGTACTTCCCACGTTCGATGACAGCAGAATCTGTACTTGCCTGGATTTCGGGATACGGTGCTTCATTCACTTTTTCCCAGGTAGTTAAAACGAAGATGACCAAACCCACCATCAGTAAGGCTAGGACACCTAAAATTCGTAGAACAACTTTTTTCATAACTTCTTGTATTAAATTCCAGTTCATGGTTAATACAACAGCGGTCCAAAATGCCCGAAAAGCGAAACGCACATCCAGCAATTAAGCTACGTTTTTATCATATAGTGGTAGAATAGGTTGAAACGAAATTGAGGTTTGACCCTTCGGGATTCTGGCTAACCGGTACGACCAGCAGATCAATCACTGGCATGTATACCAAGCCATATTTTGACACCAAAATTCTGATAATATTATGCGACCTCTTCGAATTCCCAGTGCTGAAATTACGGAATAATTTTGATATGTCGTTTTAAAACGCCGATTGGCGATTTTGAATGCAACAAAAAAGTCCAGACGTTGCCGTCTGGACTTTTCCTTATGAGTACCTATTAACTCTTAAGATTCTTTCCCTTCTGCCGCTGCTGGTTCTTCATCACCGAGCACTTTATCTTTTACTTTATTCTCGATTTCATCCATCAATTCTGGATTGTCTAAAAGTAATTTCTTAACGGAATCACGGCCTTGACCAAGTTTTGTACCGCTGTAGCTAAACCAGCTACCACTTTTCTGTATTATTTCAGCCTCAACGCCTAAATCCAATACTTCTCCTGCTTTCGAAATTCCTACGCCGTACATGATGTCAAATTCCACTACCCGGAAAGGAGGTGCTACTTTGTTTTTAGCCACCTTCACCTTCACCCTGTTTCCGACAATGTCCATACCATCTTTGATCTGGCCAATTCGTCTGATGTCTAATCGAACCGACGCATAGAATTTTAATGCGTTTCCACCCGTTGTGGTTTCTGGATTACCGAACATGACACCAATTTTTTCTCGCAATTGGTTAATGAAAATACATATACATCCCGTTTTACTGATTGTACCTGTAAGTTTTCTCATGGCTTGAGACATCAATCGAGCATGTAACCCCATTTTCGAATCTCCCATGTCGCCTTCCAATTCCGCTCTGGGTACCAGGGCTGCCACTGAGTCAATTACGATCACATCGATGGCTCCTGAACGAATCAGATTGTCTGCAATTTCCAACGCTTGTTCACCATCGTCAGGTTGTGAAATCAACAACTCATTGGTATCTACCCCAATTTTATCTGCATAAAACCGGTCAAATGCGTGTTCCGCATCAATAAAGGCAGCAATTCCACCAGCTTTTTGAGATTCAGCGATACAGTGCAACGCAAGAGTTGTTTTACCCGATGACTCTGGGCCATAAATTTCAACTACTCTTCCTTTGGGTAAACCACCAACTCCGAGAGCCATATCCAGGCCTAAAGAACCTGTTGAAATGGAGGGAATATTCGATGTCAACTCGTCATCCATTTTCATGACAACACCCTTGCCATATGACTTTTCTAATTTATCTATTGTAAGCTTAAGCGCTTTAAGCTTTTCAGCATTTTCGTTAGCCATTTTTTACGTATTAATAATTTCAAGTTCAAATATACTGCACCGCCTAATTGAAGTCGTATAAACACGTTTAATGTTGATAAATACCCAAAGATGCAGTAAACACAATACGTTTCACATGGTTTTGATCGTTAATGTGGAAATGTTATCGGGTCTTAAACCCCGTTGTCGACTAATTTTGAGTGTTTAAAGTTATGAGGAAAAAAGCCGTCATTTTGTTATTATGTCTAACGAGTGTTGGAAGCGTTCTAAGCCATGCCCAGATCGACACGACTGATAAATACAAATTTGTAATTGAGGGTGTTTACAAACCCAAATTGTCGTCTGCCCATAAGGTGCTTACCAAACCCATAGTCGAGCCGATTAAAAGCAATCCACCTACCTTTAGCTACGACCTTCCCAACTTTGCCTATTCTGTTTTACCAACCTACCATCCGGCAAAAGCCATTTCCATTAAGTCAGAACGGGATCAACCGCTTTTGGGCAATTACTTTAAACTTGGCGCAGGAAACTATCTAACACCTTACGCTGAGTTTCGTGTGCATAGTGTTCGAAATAAAAAATTCAACTACGGTGCATACGGTTCCCACCTATCCGCTAATGCCGGGAATCCAGAAAATGCAGATTTTAGCGACAATGCCCTGGGTATAATGGGTTCGAAAATTACCAAAAGGGGTGAACTCACAGGAAAACTGAATTACGAAAGACATGTGATCCATTTCTATGGATACGACGACACCTTAAATTTCGATAAACGAGACATCAATCAAATATTTAATGATTTCAATGGTTTTGTTGTCTATGACCGGGGTTATGGCTCAAAAAAAATCGGTACGAAGTCACAGTTTAACTTTTACACGTTTGCAACCCACGGCAACCGAAGAGAAAATGACTTTGAAGGAAGTGTAAGAACTCGGATTAAATTGGCCCAAAGACAGGAAGTCAACGTGAATCTGTCGTTAGACTACACCAATTTGATTGAAAACTCAAAAACCATCTTAAATAGAACCTTTGTTCGCATTCAACCTTCGTATTCGTTTATGTACAAAAAGGTCAAAATTGATGGTGGTCTAAATGCCGTAGTTACAATGGACAGTATGGGTACCGGTTTTAAATTATTTCCGAACATTGGCATTGAGCACTACCTCGTGCCAAAAAAGGTTCTTGCATTTGCTCGAATAGATGGAGATGTTAAAAAGAACTCCCTACGCCAATTGTCTTATCTCAATCCGTTTGTCTCCAATACCATAGAAATCAAAAACACCACCAATAGCTTTAATGCAGCAGGTGGTTTAAAAGGTGTTTTATCCAAGAAGGTCGACTACGTATTAAAGGTTCGATTTTCTGTCGACAATAACCTGCCCTTATTTCTGACGGATTCGACCGAAACCCGGCAATTTGGAGTGGTTTATGACGATGTTCAAACGGTTGCATTTCAAACCGGATTGGGTTTCCGTCTTGACGAACGTTTCTTTATCCAGTTTGCAACGACCTTATACAACTACAATACAGACATTCAGGCTCAGGCATGGCAACTGCCTACCTTCGATGCCGATGTTAATTTGAGATATACCATTGCCAAAAAATTAAACATTCGAGTGCAGTTATATGCATATGGAGAACGCTTCCAACTTGACGCATATAATTCAGAAACTGCACTCAAAAAGCTGGCGCCATTTATGGACGTAAACGTTATGGCAGACTATAGATACAAGAAAAACATTTCATTCTTTTTGAATGTAAATAATATTTCTAATTCAAGGTACCAAAAATGGTATGCATATCCATCTTTTGGGCTTAATTTGCTGGCTGGAATAACTTTTTCGCTGTAACTAAAATAAGAAGAGACAAAATGGAATTAATTGACTTGGTATCGGAATTGCTTTACAAACACAACTGTGTGATTATCCCTGGTTTTGGTGGATTTGTAGGTAATTTCAAGTCAACTGATTTCGACCAGAACCGTTTATTGATCTCTCCTTCCAGAAAAAAAGTAGTTTTCAACCAGAGTCTTATTGAGAATGATGGCTTACTGATTAATGGTCTAATGGCCAAAAAAGAGTTGTCATATAACCAGGCCGAAAAAGAAGTTTTACTTTTTACCAAGTTTCTGAAAGATCGGCTCGAAAAGTATAAAAACTACGAGTTTAAGAACATCGGTTCTCTGTATCTAAACAAAGAGAACGCGTTGATATTTGTTGCCTACAACGGCGTTAATTTTCACAAAAAGAGCTTTGGTTTACAAGACATCAAAGTCAAGCGATTACAAGTCGTTCTGCATGATGAAAAACACCTTAGTCTGCATAAAGAAACTATCGAAGACGGAAAGCCGAAAGTTATTCCGATTACAACAAGCAAACGGAAACGTGCGTTTTATATACCCCAGGTTGCTGCGTCTCTATCCATTTTGGTCATATTTGGTGTAGTTTTATGGCAATTATTGCAAAGTTCGGCCAAACGTGAGTTGGCCAACGAGCCGTTGTTAGAGCATAAAGCTCCTGAGTCGAATGCCTCTATAATTCCTGACCTATTGCCATCTGAAGACTCTTCAAATCCAACAGATGACTACCTATTGGGAGAAACAGATGCAGATTCGTTTACAGGCCAGGTTACGGAGACGTTGGAATTTAAAGACGTAACCAAAGACGTGATAAAAGATGCAACACCTATTGAATCTACCGTGGCTGAAACATGGACTCCTGAGATCGACATTGAGGAAGAAGTGTTAAATCCGATAGACATGGAAAAAACGGTGGTTGAAAAAGAGTATCCCTTCCCAACCTTGAAAAAGGAAAACGTATACTACATTGCCGTTGCCAAAAATTATACGGAGAAGGTTAAAAACTTCAAGCATAGGAAACTGGAGAAACTGGAATATGAATTATTTGAAGTGGAAATCGACGGCACAAAGTTGCTTTGCTTGGATAAGTTTATTTCCGCCAAAAATGCCCAGGACTACTTGAACCTGGTTAAAAAATACGACGATCGATATGCGTTTATTTTTGAAAACCTTGAATAAAAGACACGTTCAGACGTAATACAGAAACACAAAATTATAGGATACATGAAATCAATATTGTT
>CAYZWM010000190.1:0-8398 GCA_964482155.1 uncultured Chitinophagaceae bacterium
GAGTCTGATCCTGAAAGAATTCACAGAATTGCGGTGGACCTGTCTACTGGAGATATTACAGCAATTGGCAAATCGGCTAAATTTCCAGAAACGATTGAGATTAAGGACGCTAATGCCAAGCCTTATTACAGCGGCACCATAGATTACAATGTTATTGAGCCATGGTATGGTGATTACTTTTTGATCTACAGTACTATCCCGTTGAAATTTAAGAAGGTAGAGAGGGAGAATAAATTTAGGGATCGATTAGTAATCAATAAGTTTAACTTCAAAGCTAGACGTTAAACAAGGGTTGTAACGAACAGAAACAAAGGACGTCAGTATCTTATTTACTGAACTCCGACTTAAGCAACAGCTTCTTTTGAGAGCGTACACGATGCTACAACAAGTAAATTGTCCCAATTTTGCTTCCCATATCGTTTCGTACGTTCGACACTTTAAGAAATAAACGTTAAACCTATTTGTTTGTCCTACATTGTATCACATAGAGAAGTATGAAACTATCAAGTTTAAAAGTGCTGTTGATTGTAATTTTGGTCGTATTTGGGATAGGCTACTTACTGTGGTCTTCAAATCCACAACGTGCAATTAACGAGTTAAATGAAACCTACACCAATATTGTTCGGAACCAGAATATTCACATTGAACGAATGGAAACCATGTTAACTGAATTTTATAAGAGAGCAGACGCTGACCTTAGACAAGGAGTTTCATACGGGGATTCAATGCTAATTCATGATAAATCCCTTGACCACAATGATATATGGCTTTTAAATACCATAATTGGTGAAACCCTTTACGACCATAACAGCATTGATCGAGCTTTGAAACGATTTAAACCAAGTGATACAATTTCTAATACGTCGCCTAGAAACCAGGTCAATATCGCAAGTTGTTATACAAAGCAGGGTAAATACGACTCTGCAATGGAATTACTGGATTTAGCGGCATCAATTAACTCCTCCCACATGTGGTACATTGGAAACCTCTATGAGGTAATGCAAAAAGGAGATCAAGCTGTTTTAACATACCAGTCCCTGTATCAAAGAGATACTATTCAATTTAGATTTTGTTTAGACAGGGTTACGGAAATAGTAAATCGAAATGCACCTTTGTTCACTGAGCTACACTTTCGAAATAGGAGGCAAAGGACATATCTTACGATGGACCGAGGTTTATTGATCTTTGAATAGTTCCACTCGTAAAACAACATTTCGCTTAGTTAGGATGGATTCATTGATGCCTTCTATCGTCTCCATGTCTTGCCAACAATCTTTAGGTGAATTAAGCAGCAAATTTTCTTTATTCCGAACACCCGATACAAAGTTTAAACATTGAGTTTCGAATGGATTTGACGAATCCTCAAAGCTGTATTTATGGGAATCAATCCCATCGTAGTGAATTAAAGACCCCTGGTCAAATTCGCCGGGAAACACCTCTAAACTTCCTGAAGTACCTTGTATGAATATCCTCCAGTTTGGTGCCTGATCATGTGCCACATAGCTAGCCAGCAATTGACACGGAATATTGTTTTTATACTCCATCTGAACCAAACACGTTGTTTCATCCACCATTCCATCTCGTTCCTTTCCTTTTTTATTGGCCAGGGCTGAAACTGAATTTGGTCGACCAAAAATCCAGTTCAACGGGTTGATAAAGGCATATGTCATATGGGTTATTGGCATGCCTCCACTTTGCAACTGACTGTAGTACCACGAATCCGTCTTTGCCTTCCAACATGCCGTGGATTGGATGGCACAGATATCACCTAACGCCTGGTCCTCAATGATTTTTCTCGTTTGCCGCCAAACGGCTTTATACCTGGCTTCAAAACCAGCTTCGACAATAAGGTCATGTTTATTTGCTTGCTCTTGTATATGGCCTAATTCGTCCAAAGACATAGCCATCGAGCTTCCTATAAGCAGATGAATCTTTTGCTCCAACGCCCAATGAACAACTTCTGCTTGGACATGGTGTGGAACCTCGACCAACAATACATCCGGTTGAACTTTATCGAGTTCTTTAAAATCTGATGTATAACATCCTACATTAAACTGGCAGGCAAACTTTTTGGCGTTTGCTAAACTCCAGGAAGCAACACCTACGACCTCTATATCTTTCGTAGCCATAAACGCTCGGGTGCGTATATGGGCCATTAAACCTGAACCTACAACAGCGAGTTTGAGTGTCATTTTGTTTTGTTTTGTTTCAATGCCAAATAAGGGAAAATTTCTCGAGGTGTTAGGCCTAAAACACTCAAAATAACCACTGGAACAACGGACGCAATTTTGAGCCAGAGGGGTATGGTCGTGAAATCAATCAAAATGAGTCCATGGGTAGCAGCCATCACTACAAGAATAGCGTATGTAATCAGGTGGTTCGCTTTCATTCTGGATACATAAATAAACGTTACAGGCATAAAATGCAGGACGGTAAACAGAACAACAAGTACAAAATTCCACCAAAGAGGCAGCTCTAAAATCAAAAAATAATAGACCACCAAATTCCACCACGCTGGGAAACCCTGGAACCGAAAATCTTCTGTCACGCTTTTTTTGTTTCCATTGTGGTAAAGTGCTGAATAAAATATGAGGCACACAGACGGAAATAGAAGAAAATCTGGAACCATTTTCATTTGGTAAAAAATCACTGCCGGCGTTACGGCGTAATTAACAAAATCAACAGCAACGTCAATCAAATGCCCATCCACGTTTGGAAGTACTTGTTTTACCTTATATCGTCTTGCAAACGCTCCGTCTACCCCATCGATAATTGCCGCCAGGATCAACCAATAAATAGCCTCATATGGCTTTGACAACCAGGCCAACTCCAACGCCTTAAAGCCGACCACCATGCCTGTTGCCGTAAACGCATGTACCGCCCAGGCCTTGATTTTATCTCTTTTGTTCCACTTCACTGTCATTTATCGCTGTGCTGAGGTTAATACCACTTCTTCATTCACCCAAGTTTTTGGATGATTTCCGTAATACTCGGTTGGTCCATAGGTCTTGTTTAATGGATTAAATATCCATCCGTTATCTCTCCTTATTTCTAGTCCATTTTTCATAAACCCCTGTATATCTTCCGGTTTACCAGCATAATTTTGCCAAAACAGTTTTTTACCTTCAACCAGGTTGTTTTCTTTTGGCCAATGATGAATCGTTGGGTGATTGATGATGGTGTGCTCGTTTCTCCAATGTCCCCTGGTAATTTCTGCTTTACCTGATCGGTTTTCATACTCCAATTGGGGTGTTACCAAGGGAACATTAAATGCCGTGACGGCAGCACTGAAGGCCAGTTCGTCGCAAATGTCATTCTCCCAGTATATAAAAGCATCGTCCGGTAAATTTTTCATATCCCATTTTTGCATAATATGAATCCACGCATCAAGCCATGGTAAGCAAGATTCGTCGGCCATAACCGTTCCTGTGTTATACTTAATCCAAAACATCTGCTCTGGAGAACGAACAGAAACAAGAGGAGGCTTCCAATGTGAAGGAATGGGTTGGACTATCCGGCATTCCACATCGAGAAAAAGCACCTCACCAAAGTCCAAAACACCTTTCTTAATTACGTGTGGATGATTGCACCACGCAGCGTTCAACGATGGAAAGTCTCTTTCGATCTCATACAGGTGAAAATCATAATCCATTTCCTTGCAGTCCTGAGCCAGGCCCTCCGATAAATATTTATAGGAATCATTACACCAACTAATGATGGTAGGTTTATTCATTGCTCTTATACATTGACAGATACGCGTTGCATTTCCAACAAATAAGATTGGATGATGTGATCCAATGATTTTTCTAAACCAATGGTTGGAGACCAGTTCAACCTGGACTGAATTTTAGCTATAGACGGGACACGTCTGTCCATATCTTGATACCCTCTACCGTAATGCTTTTCTGCAGAAGTGGTTTTGGTCGTGGCATCTAGCGACAAATTATGTTCGGGCAAATGAGGTTGCATCTTTGCCATGATCAGTTGAGCTAACTCCCGTATGGAATATTCGTTATCTGGATGGCCGATATTGAATATCTCATTCCTTGAATCTTCTCGATTCTCAAGAATATTCAGTATCGCCGAAATGCCATCGGATATATCCAAAAAGGATCGTTTCTGATATCCCCCTTCCACCAATTGGATGGGTTCGTCGCGCATTATATTTCCGATAAATTGTGTGATCACTCTTGAGAAGCCGCTGGTGTCGTGAATCGAGTCTTGTTGGCTACCGATCCAATTAAATGGTCTAAATATGGTGTATTCCAAACCTTGTTCGCCATAGGACCAGATGATGCGATCCAATAACTGTTTTGAGCACGAGTAAATCCAGCGTGTTTTATGAATAGGTCCTAAAACCAGATCGCTTTTTTCCTCGTCAAATTCCGTATCTGTACACATGCCGTACACTTCCGACGTAGACGGAAACAACAGTCTCTTTTGATACTTCACACAGGCTCTTACGATCCATAGATTTGCTTCAAAATCCAATTCAAATACCTGCAAGGGTGACTGTACGTATGCTTTGGGGGTTGCAATGGCTGCAAGCGGTAACACCACATCACATTCTTCAATTTTAGCGGCGACCAACTCCTTATGTTGGGTAAAATCCACCTGGTAAAAATCTAAATTGTCATCACCCAACATTCCCTTAATTCGATGATCATATAGATCAATCCCAACAATCTTATGCGGAGTGCTTTTTAAAAGTCTGGTGGTCAAATGTGACCCAATAAAACCATTAATACCGATGATTAGTATCTTCATATTTCCGTGTGCTTTAGGTTATTATTAATGATATCCTGTACTTCCTCAACCACTTGTTTTACCTGGTCTGTGGTCATATTTGGGTATAGAGGTAAGGACAAGATCGATTGACCAAGTATCGTTGCATTTGGCAAATCGTCCGATGAATATTGATATTTTTCTCGATAATATTTCATACGATGAATAGACGGGAAATGGATGCCTGCACCTATGTTTCTTAGGCCCAATTGACGAATAAACTCGTTCCTATCAACGGTTAATCGATCCAAATTTAGCTTGACGATGTACAAGTGCCAGGCATGTACATGTTCGGTTAAATCATTTATTAACGGGGTAATACCATCAATCTCCTCCAAATAATTGTTGTATAGTTCAGCCAACTTTCTACGCTGTTCATTAAATCGATCCAACTTGGGCATTTGTGATAAGCCGAGGGCCGCTTGAATGTCGGTCATGTTGGATTTATATCCCGGTTCAATCACCTCAAATTCTGGTGAATCTCCTACCGAATAGCGCTTCCAGGCGTCTTTCGATATGCCATGAAAACGCAGAAGTTTAATTTTTTCGGCGAGCTCGTCATCTTTGCAAACGATCATACCCCCTTCACCTGTTGTTATATTTTTTATGGGGTGAAAACTAAAGATGGCAATATCGGAATCTGACCCAATTTCACGCCCTTTATAATAGGTTCCCAGCGCATGAGCAGCATCTTCAACAAGGCGGATGGGTTTATCTCCAATACACTGCTTGATCGCATCAAGATTGCAAGGAGCTCCAGCAAAATGAACCGGAACGATGGCCCGTGTACGCTGTGTTATCAGTTGTTCAATAGATTCAGGTAAAATCTGAAGTGACTCATTATCTACGTCGGCTAATACGACTGTACCACCAAGTAATTCAACCACATTGGCCATGGAAGGCCAGGTTATGGCTGGCACAATCACTTCATCTCCAGGACCGATTCCTAAGGCCTTAGCTACCAGCAGCCAACCCGATGTTGCAGAAGTTACGGCCATGGCGTGTTTTACGCTTAAACGGGACCGAAACAAGTCTTCAAACCGCAACACCTTTTTGCCTGTTGTTAACCAACCCGATTTTAAGGTATCGAGGACTTCTGCAATCTCTTCTTCTTCAATTGTAGGTACACAAAAAGGCACAAAAGCGCGTTTGTTTGCAATAGAGTTACTGGTCATTTATGGGAGACTTAATACATATTGGACTACGACGTTGACATTAAGTGTACATTGCCTATAACCATTATTTACAGACGGTTACACTTAATATTCACCGTACTAATCTAGTTCAGCACCCAAGTAAAACCTGAAATTTTGATGCTTATTGATCACGAAATAGCAAAAATGGTCAGGTATAACTAGTCATGATTTGGGATACAATTCATAATTGAAATAAAAATGATGAAACTGATTACAATAATTAGGGTGAACAGAATTCTTCGATCCGACTCCAACTCTCAAAAAAAAACCTTAAACTCGAAGGACAACTGAGCAAAGGCTATTTATGCTACATAATCTTGAAAAATCTATACGTAAAAACCCGGATCAACATGCGTTTTGCATCCGAGACGTGTTTTACACCTACGCCGAATTCGCTCAGGTGATTTCAAATCTTCGTCAAACCATTAACGCCACTATTCCCGAAGATGAAAAAATTGTGGGTGTTTTAGCCAACGACGACCTGGAGACGTACGGCACGCTGATCGCCTTATGGCTTGAAGGAAAGGCGTATCTACCCATTAATCCTGGGGCTCCGATTAGTCATAACTCAAGTGTGCTAAGCAAGGCTCAGGTAACCACTATTGTTTCGTCAACTTCTATGGAAGCCTATACCGGTTATTCAGCACTTGACAGCACCAAACAATGGCATACTCAAACCGATCTAACACCAAATCGCTATTCATCTAAAAACCTCGCTTATATACTATTTACCTCAGGTACCACAGGACAACCCAAAGGCGTTCCAATAACCCATGAAAACATCACCGCGTTTGTACGAGCTTTTAACGAAATGGACATTGATGTTTCGTCGAATGACCGTTGCCTTCAAATGTTTGATCTGAGCTTTGACCTTTCCGTGTTTTCTTATCTTATTCCATTATTAAATGGGGCTTGCATTTATACCGTTCCTACCGACGAAGTTAAATACGCTTATGTATATAAACTGCTCGAAGAACAGCGACTCACCATAACCATGATGGTGCCGTCGGTCATGAATTTTTTGTTGCCTTTTTTACGCAAAAAAGTATTTCCAGAGTTGCGATATAGCCTGTTTTGTGGAGAAGCATTGACCGAAGATAAGGCCAATCAATGGAGCAATTGCTCCCCGAATGCCGCTGTTTTTAACGTATACGGACCCACCGAAGGAACCGTTTTTTGTTCCCACTATTTATATAATAAACAGGGTGAAAATAAGTCTCAAAATGGGGTGCTATCTATAGGGAAACCTTTTGGCGAAACTCGGTTTGTGTTGATTGATGAAAACGACGAAGAATTGGCGGGAGAAGGCGTTGGAGAATTATGCCTCGAAGGAGTGCAACTTACCGCAGGGTATTGGAAGGAAAAGGAAATAACCACAGCATCATTTTTACAGTTACCAGGACATAGTCATCGATATTATCGAACCGGAGATTTGTGCAAAAAAGATCTGGATGGCCATTATTTCTATATGGGTAGAAAAGATCATCAGGTTAAAATTGAGGGATTCCGGGTAGAACTATCTGCAATTGAACACCATATGGTCTCTTATGACAATCGTTACAATATGGTTGTTATCGCTAAAGAGAATCGATTTGGAAACAACGAACTCATTGCAGTAATTGAGGCTAAGCCATTTGACCTCGATAATTTGTGGGAACACCTAACTAAAACCCTGCCGAAATACATGATCCCGTCCCAGATAAAATTTATCAATCAAATTCCGCTGAGCGTAAATGGTAAAATAGATCGTAAACAGCTGTCTACCGATATTTAAGTCCTTTTTTCGTAGCCAAATTCCTCAAATACAAAGCCGAGTTGATTGTCAATTCGAGCGACTAAGTCTTTTGACAATGGGTCGTACTCGTTTTTCTTATACGATTTGATGTCTTTGAGGTAATTCGAGACCTTGAGTTCGTCTAACTCCCCTAGGTTGAACTGACGATAAATATCCTGCAATATGTCCATCGGTGCAGCCTGAAGATCCTTAAACGAAATGCGGATGACGTTTTCAGGTGGTATCAACGCCGCATCTTCGATCCATGCCCTGTTTATCTCTTCATAAACATCAAAAACAGAATCGTAAAGCTTCGCGTTTAGCGTATCTAAGGATTGAAAACTATCCATCTCATACCACTTTTCATAGAGGTGAATAGAAGACCGTATGGTGCGGTAAGGTTCTCTATGAATATGAACAAATTTTGCCTCGGGATACATTTTCATTAAAAGAGGAATGCGTGCGGTATTAGCTGGCGACTTAAATAGAAGGGTAACCTCAGGCCCATGTTTCTTAACTAGTTTTTTTACATACCATTTATGTTTTCGTTCCCAGTTGGTCCGGTCTTTTAAAGATGCGTTTTTAAACGAAACGCACGTTTGGTAGTCTTCGCCGGTTTCAGGAAAATGCACGGCCAAATAAG
>CAYZWM010000191.1:0-8372 GCA_964482155.1 uncultured Chitinophagaceae bacterium
AGATTCACCTCAAAATAATTTTTCGTTTGTACACCTCATCACCTTTTTGTACAACTACAAAATATAGGCCCTTTGCTAGATCTACGTTAAATGATATTACGTTCAATTTTTTTTTCTTTAGCTCCAACTTCATCACCTCTTTACCATCTGTGCTATACACGTGCAGGAGGTATCCATTTATCTCAAATGTGCTATTGATGGTTAATTGATTTAAAACGGGGTTTGGGTAAAATTCGATTCTACGTTCTGACTGTATTACTTTGGATTCTTCCCAAACTAAACTGGTGTCCCCCAAGTTGATATTGTCAAGGTACAAGCAATTACCACCATCTGTAGTATTGACTATTTTTAGCAATACGTTGGTTTCAGAAATATAGGTGCTCAGGTTGATATTGGCAGACTTCCAAACGGTGTTCGAATCTGGTATATATTCCTCAGTGGTAGGTGAGCTTGTGGCAAGCCCCCTTCCAGACCTATAAAAGACTTGATTCCAAATTAACCCGCAGTCCTTTGAAACCAGAACTGTCAACTCGTCTGAATAGGTTGAACTGCTTTGCGCATATGCCCACTTGAATCGCAATATGGGTACCTCACTGTATGTGGTAAAATCATACCCCGGTAAGATCAATTCATCGTTTTGACCGTAATTTGTATTGACCAGGTTATTAATTCTCACTGCAGCCTGACCTGCATAGGATGCCAACGTTGTCCTTTCCCATGTAACCATCTTATCAGGGTTGTTAATCGAAATGCCACTCCAGGGAAAACCCAAATTTTCAAAACCCTCGTTTATTCCTAAACTGTCTCCCACATCTGGTTCTGAAACGATTATGTACTTCATCTTAGTCAAACTGTCTCTCGAATTATTATTCCAAACATCCAATGTAACCTCATAAATCCCTTCCTCGGAATAGAAAACGATAGGGTTTTCATCGGTTGAAAATGCCGGATTACCCCCTTTAAACCTCCAAAAATGATTGGTTGGATTATTTAGCGACCGATTTGTGAACTGAACGTCACTTCCTTCACATATATTAGCTTTAAAAACTGTAAAATCCGATACAACAGGACAAAATGAGGGAGGTGTATAATCCGGTAAACAACCCGTTTGTAAAAGATTGTCTTCACTCCAGATATTTTGTCTCACCGTAGACAATGTTGCGTGCATTCGATCACGTTGTCCTAACGTAAACATGCTTTTACACTGCCCGTTAGTATAATCTGTGTAATTTTGGACTTGATCCAAAACATCAGGAAAATCATTATTACACGAATTAACTGAAGTTGGGCAACCATAGTTGGGATCGTTAACCGGGGGCGTGTCACAGACCTTATCTCCATCTTCACAAACATCTATACCACAACCATTCTGGAAGGTGTGATACAAACCAAACCAATGTGCAATTTCGTGAGTGAGCGTTCTACCAAGGTTGTTAGCTGCACCGACTGTTCCTATTGTCCCAAAAACATCATCTCTCACCACAACACCATCGGCATCCGCCGGACCCGATGGAAACGAGGAATATCCTAGAATACCTCCATTAATCGTATTTACCACATAAATATTAAGATATTTACCTGGATTCCAAAAACTCAGTTCCTTTAAAAAATTACGTTGGTAGGTTTGGTGATTTGTTAAAGCAGATTTAACACGAACTATACCATTGGTACATTTATCGTCTGGTGAAATACGGGCAAGACAAAATTCAATTTTGGTATCTACTCCGTTGCCATCACCGTTTGTTCCAGGGAGCTTTCGGAAGTCCTCGTTCAACACTAGTAATTGACTTAATATTTGTGCCTCAGTAATATTTTCAGCACCTCCATTGTGAATAACATGAATGACGACCGGTATGATAAAGACAATTTGGGGATGGCTGATATTGCTAATGCTATTCCTATTGTGTAATTCTTTTGCAATCCTAGATTCAAATTCATCAACTTTTGAGGAATTGACGTTGGTAAATAAATCGAATCCGCAGGGTTGTGTAGGCCATTGTGCAAATATTTCACTCGAGCATAACAGAAAAGCTAATAACAATAATACCTTCATTTCTTTAATTTTTTTTTCAATAATCATCTAATAAAGGGTACACATGGACAGGTTATGCGGTTCACCCACTAAACCTACCCCATTGACATCCTCCGTTAATTTCAGACTAAATTAATTGCCCAATTTCAACATTGAAGTTCAGTATCTTGTTTTCCTCTTAAATCTCACCATCCAATATGCCCTTAAAATGACCAATAATTAACCCGACTATTTTAAAATGACCAACTTCTGAGAGGCATCAGCGGTCTGACCATCCTCGCTGGTAACTGAAACTTTGTACAAATAAACCCCTCTGGCAAGTTGATCTCCAAACTCATCTTTTCCGTTCCAGACAATCTGATCGAAGTGGCCATTTGCCTGAAGCGAGGTAGTGGCAAACGATTTTACGATGCGTCCGGTTGGCGTGACAATCTGAATCAAAATATTCAGATTCTGACCAGCTTTATTGTGATCAAAATGGAATTCTGTACTAGTGGTAAATGGGTTCGGATAGTTTATTAAATGATTAATCGCCAATACTTCATCATTGGCCACAATGAATTCAGTTTTGTCTTCGGATACGTTGTTGTAAACATCCCACACACGTACTTTTAAAGTGTGTTTACCAGGCATCAACCCTTCAAGATTGTATTTAATCTCTCCTTCCTGATATGAATCGAGGGTTGCTTGGTAGAAATCATTTAGGACGATAATTTTCTCATTTTCAGTTCCTGCATCCAATATAGCTGTAATGTCCCGACCAATGCCATTTCCCACGGTGTTGATTCCATTTTCATCGTACACCTTGCACAGCAAAAGCGGAGAAGGGTTAGTGGTGCCACCAAATACCCAACTTTCGTCGTTCATAAATAAATCAATATTGGGTCCGTCTTGATCATCAGCCATAAGAGGAATGGAACCACCTATTATCAAGTCATTGTCAAATCCGATGGCGCCAATGACTCCATTTTCGGCGAAATATGATATTTTCCCCGGACCATATTGGTAAGAGATGTCTTTAGGAACGACAAACTGAAACGAAAATTTACCTGACTTGACCGAGACCTTTCCTCGATAAATTATGCTATTCTGCATTTTAAAGTTTACTACAGCACTTTTGTCCGGATCATTGACAAGGGTTTGGTAATCCAGAAACTTGTCAAATACGGTGGGATAAACAACGCCATTAAACGTTGAATCCAAAACGTTATTAGGTGTTCGAATCTCGCCAGAAACTTTAATCCTGGAAAAAGCCTTAAACGTATCTATGGATTGAACGCCAATCATGGAATCATTTATATGGGTGTTCACAACCTTATATTCAGGAATGGCCAATTTCATCGCAGGGTCTGCAAGTAACGAAAAGTTACGAAGGTTAACGGCTTGTGATGATCGGTTCTTGCTGTTAATGAAGGTCTCTCCTAAAAACTGTCCCCCACCATTGGTCTTAACAACGTTATCATCCCAAATACGCCCACTAATTTGTCGATTTAATGTGATTCTTACCAATCGCATGGTGGTTACCAGTCCAATCGCACCTCCATTTTTGTTGAACAACATGAGTTCACCGGGTGAATCTTGAGCGGGATCATCAAAACGGCTCAATTCACAGGTTGCCGTTACCATTAGCGCCAATCTATCATAGTTATCCCATCCACGGATTTCGGACCGTGTTACCACACGCTCGTGTGCCATACCACTTGCGCCTCCATGCCCTATGTAATTGAATACTAAAGTGCCTCGCTCAAATGATTTGGTAACCGCTAGGTTCACGTCAGGATATTTTTCGCCACTACCAAAACTTTGTTGTTCATAGGCATCCAGATATATCTTGTTCACATTAAACACGGGTTCCTGGTCGTTGACGAAATTGAAGGCTGTTTCCGAATCCTTGGCGTGTGCTCCATTGTCTTCATCATCGCCTAACAAAGTAACGCGGGTTTGCCAATCCCCAAAGAAAGCGGGATCATGATAATGCAATATCTTGTCGACCATGGTCTGAGCTTGATCAACAGTACGACAGGGAATTCTACCGATTCCAATGTCTAAACCTTCTACCGATAAATCAACATCATAATGTCCTTCCATTTCATCCAAAATGGCATAAAAGTCGTCCGAAGAATAGGAATTGGTGGGATTGGTGGTATTCCTGCTTTGAAATGTCGGAATATAATTCGTATTATTCTCAATGCGGCTTTTGAAATCATAGCTACCATCTCCCATTAGCAACACGTGCTCAAGCTCCTTTCCTGAAGTCTGACCGCGGACATAAAACATTCGGATAAAATCACGAATTGCTGTAGGGTCTTGCTTGCCCGCTGAGAATTCGTCGTAAATGTCCTTGCAGTTTACCACAAGTACATTTTGTTGATATTCACTTCTGTGAAACTCGGCCAGGCGGTTGGACTCCTCGAGAAAGTCGGCATGCGAAATAATAATAAAGTCATTGTCCTTGAACCCATGCAGGTTTTGATTCGTCACCGTGCCCACAAACTCCGCCTTTGTCTCTGTGCCCTCCTTAAACAATACAAAGTCCACCTGTTTCTGGTCTGAATAAATGATGGCTGAATTCTTTCCGCCATCCGTGTATAAACCCTGGATAGAAGTGTTGAAATAGTTGGTGACGTTCCAAATAGTATATCCTGTTCCGTCGAACAGGTATTTTACGTTGAAGTAATCTGCAGCTTCTTTACTCCGCACTACCTTCTGGTTGCCACTTAACGTCAATAAAACAGGAACCTCAAGTGTGTAATAATCTATCCAAGCATTGCCTTCGCTTCCATTTTGGTTGTATTGATAATTAATGGAAACAGAGTTGCCTGATATAGTGAAATTTTCAGATTTCCAAGTGAGATCACAATAGGTGTCGTTATAATCTCCTGATACCTTGGAGAATGTTTTGTCATGCCAACTTTGGCCATTCAGGCTTACGTTTAGCGACGAGTTTGCTCCAATGGCCCGGGCGGCAAAAAGGTGAGAAAAATGTGCCGGTAAATCGGTGCGGACATTTGAAAAGGTGTGCGAATATTTTTGCGAGGCTTTTACGCTAAACTCATCACCGTACCATACGCGACCGCTTTGCATAAAGTTAACTTCATCGTTCTCTCGATGCACTAGGTCATAAAAGTAATTGATAGTTGCCTGAGAAGGTCCTCCCTGCCCGGAGGATGACGTGGTTATTTTTTTTGCTACTGAACCATCAAAGGTCAAATAGACATATGCATTGTCTGAGTATAAATTTTTTTCAAAAGCAAAGTGGTCCACCACAAGTTTCCATTGACCTGCAGGTTGTGCATAGAAACGGATAAAATCATCCGCATCCATTCTATTGTTGCCATTGTTGTCGACCAGTTCAACCGCCATTTGGCCAAGATCATCTTTACGTTCATCTTTAATTACTTCGGACAACATACCTCCTTTATGACCAAAAACTTTAAACGAACTTGCTTCAACATTGGCAAGGTCGATGGAAAGATTGGCCAATTGCTCTCCCGTTATTTTGTGCACGCCTTCCTGGGAGATTTTGAATTTGAACCAGTTTCCATTGGACAACACGCTCTCCTTAACAAAATTGCTCACCTTCCCATGGGATTGTCCATTCTCTTTCTCTGGTAAAGAGATAAACTTATATTGGAACCTGGTTAATCTTTCAATCTGCCCAGATGAAGAAATTCGATATGGAAACACAGCAACGTTTAAAATGGGTCTGCCTTTTTCAAAGGTGACGAACTGATTTATCATCTTGCTTTGCGAAGCGGTGTATCGTGCTCTTTCAGTTATTTGATTGTTGTCTCTATCAAAAAGTGAGTTAGTTATTTCTACCCTTAATTCAGAGTTTTGCAAGGGAATATGGTCATAGAAAATAGGATATATTTCGTTGTTAATCTCGCGATAACCACAATCTAAAAAAGACTCACGGTCTCCTTGATTCTCCCACACTAACGATTTTATTTCAGATGGATATTGAGCAAAGCCCAAAGATGGAAACAATGTTGCGAAAATGACGGCATAGATGACAGAGTTATTCATTCAATGGATACTTAAATTACGTACTACAAAACCAATATACGAGGTTATTCATTTGAACACTAACAACCCTAGAATTATTGTATTTATTAGGTAATTTTTTGGTCTGAACTCTAGATTTTCTTGACCAGAAATAGTTCTGTATAAATGATGCCACGACCAAACCAGTTGCTGGTTCTGTCGCATTAATGCTGTAATTGTCTAAAAGTTAGGGTATTTTATTTTCCTTCTCATGAAGTGGCTTATTCATCTAATATGCTCCTTTTGTATCACTTTGCCATATTGCAAATATACTGCTATTTAGAGCGTAGTTAAGGCCTCAGAACCCTAGATATTTCAGTACTTTGAATAACTTTGGGACTATGGACAAAGTGGCAAAAAAAGTAGGTATTTGGATACGTGTGTCACCAGCTGGTGACAATGATGGAGAATCACCACAGCACCATGAGGCACGGGCACGAAAGTACCTTGAGATGAAAGGGTGGGAGGCAACCGAACTCTATGACCTCTCATGGGTTAGTGGTAAATCAGTCATGAATCATCCTGAGTGCCAGCGAATGCTTGATGATCTCAAATCTGGTAGAATTACTGGTTTGATATTTTCCAACCTTACGAGACTTGCAAGAAATACTCGTGAACTATTAGATTTCTGCGACATCTTCAATGAATACAAAGCTGACCTCATCAGTATCTCAGAAAGTATTGATACTTCAAGCCCAGCGGGTAAACTTCTTTTTACACTGATGGCTTCTCTTGCGCAATTTGAAAGAGAAACCATATCTGCAAGAGTAGCGGCTTCAGTTCCTATTAGGGCAGAACTGGGTAAATCCTTGGGTGGTCAAGCCCCTTATGGTTATCGTTGGGATAACAAACAATTATTAATTGACCAAGAAGAAGCACCTATACGAAAACTTATGTTCGAACTCTATCTCACCGAAAAGAGACGTGGTCGTGTGGCTCGTATGTTAAACGAGCGCGGCTATCGAACCCGTAAGGGCGGGAAATGGAGTGATACAAGTATTGAGCGCCTTTTAACTGATCCAATTGCCAAAGGGTTGAGGAGAGTCAATTACACGCGCAGTGAGGGCAAAAACAAAAAATGGATTATTAAACCTAAGGAAGAATGGGTTTTTCAAAAGGCTCCTGCAATCGTCTCTGAGGATATCTGGAACCAGGTAAATAACCTTATCAAATCTCAAAGACGTACGAGGCCTAGAAGAAAAGCAACTCATCTATTCGGAAGCATATGCTATTGTCATTGCGGCACCAAAATGTATCTACTTTCCAATTCACCCAAATATACCTGCAAAAGCTGTCGCAACAAGATTCATAAAGATGATCTCGAAATGGTATTTCATGAGCAACTAAGAAATGTTCTCTTTGATGAAAATTTTACTTCGGACTTAATTGCAGACAACCACAAGGAGCGAGAAAGCAAAACCACTTTATTACGTAAACAGACCAAACAGGCCAAGGAACTCAAAGAACAACTCAATCAGCTTTTAGAGTTACAGCGTTTAGGGGAACTTCCAGCAAAAGGATTTAAAGATCACTACACACCAGTTTTTACCCAATTAGAGCAGGTTCAAGTTCATATGTCAGAGCTTGAAGAAGAACTTGTAACGCTTTCAGACCAAGTAGAACATACTGAGGTCTCGGTAATCGAAGCGCAGGACATTCATCTTCAATGGGAATTCTTGAGTGAAGAGGATAAGAAAGCCATCATTGAGATTATTGTTGAAAAAGTCATCGTGTATAAGGATACTTTAGAATTCAGGATGATTGGCTTACCCAAGAGAAACGGCAATTCTGGTTCATCCAATGGCGGCACCAACATCAATACCACCAAGGCTCCAGATTTTAAACAATCTCATCAAACACGCCCATCTTACGATACCTTGCAAAAATCCAACGCAACCATGCCCCTGTGGCTATTTCAATCATCCCGACAAAGACTGCGTATGTGCGCCAGGCGTGGTCCAAAAGTATTTAAGCCGAATTTCAGGGCCTCTCTTAGACCGGATTGATATTCACATCGAAGTAACGCCAGTCAACTTTGATCAACTGTCTTCGGAACGAAGCTCTGAGAACAGTTCGGCGGTTCGCAAGCGGGTTATCGAGGCTCGGTTAAAACAGGAGGAGCGCTATTCAACGGTGGAGGGTATTTATTGCAATGCACAAATGAATACCAACCACATTCATGAATTTGCCCAACTGAATGAAACGGGGAGTTCGCTGCTTAAAAATGCCATGGATAAATTGAATCTTTCGGCTCGGGCTTATGATCGGATTCTAAAAGTCAGCCGAACGATTG
>CAYZWM010000192.1:0-8365 GCA_964482155.1 uncultured Chitinophagaceae bacterium
GGCCGTTATCGTCGTGTATAACCTCCATGGTCAAAAGGTGTTGTCACGGGATGTGAAGGACACTCAGAAACGAGTTATTATGGATATCTCTGAACTGAAAGACGGCATGTATTTGTATTTATTGAATGCAAATGGAGAGTTCGTTGCCCGCCGTAGACTGATTATATCTCATTGAGTTTTACGACAATTCTCGATTCAATTCTGAGCAAACGGCTTACCATGGCTACCATCAAGAACTAGAAACATGATGACCTGAAAACAGAATAACTCTTGAACTCGATGGTGATAGGTCATTGGAGTTGTATGTAAACGTAATATGGCATGTTCGGATAACGAACAATTTTAATCAGAGCCTATTGCGTTTATGTTCTTTTAACCATGAATATGTTCGACTTAAGGCCCCTTCGGGCTACTCGCTATAATTTCATCTTCGCTAGCGCCAGCGCTACAACCTGTGCTGACGCTTCGGTGTAAGCGTTGAAGCTTCGGCGTAAGCGTTAAAGCTATGATGAATGCAATAGCTACACGAGAAAGCTCAACCGCACCAGGTTGGGCTTTGTCAAGACATTTATCGTCTTGGCTTTTTTGATTTGAAACTTTAAATTTCTTTAATCATTCGTTGATTGAATTTATGCTCTCAATCAGATGATTTTCATTTAAAAATTTTATTAAGATCAGTTTTTTACTAAATTGTTGAAAATTATTTAAATCGTTACGTAAATAAACTAATCAATTGGCATGTCCTTAAAAACTTCTAATGTTATACGCACCCAAGGATTTGCAAAAACTTTACGTACCGACAAATGGTGGCTATATCCTGGTCTGGTCTTGTTCGGACTTGCTGCTTTCTTAATTTATGGAACCTGGTCAGCATGGCAGGCCGACTTTTATTGGTATAGTGCTGGGCAAGATGGTTTCGGTGGATATTTAGCACCCTTTTACTCACCACTTCTGTTTATAAAAGAAGGTGTTGAAGGTGCAGCCCCCATACAACATGCTCTATTTGGAACATGGCCCAACTGGTGGCCAAGCTGGCTTCCGCCTTCACCCTCGTTATTGATCTTAGCAATTCCTGGAATTTTTAGATTTACCTGTTATTATTATAGAAAAGCATATTACAGGGCATTCACTGGAACTCCTCCAGCATGTGCTGTTGGTGCCTTACCTCGAAAAAGAAAATCTGGGTATAAAGGAGAAACCAGACTTATGCTGGTACAAAATTTACATCGTTACGCCATGTATTTTGCACTGTTATACATCGTTGTTTTCTTCTATGATGCTTACTTATCATTTTTCAGAGGTGGAGAGCTTGGTGTAGGAATCGGAAGTATTTTACTTTTAGGGAACCCGATTTTATTAGCTGGTTATACGTTTGGGTGTCATTCTGTTCGCCATCTCTTTGGTGGAAACAGGGATTGCTACTCATGTGGTATGGGCGGTAATGTGGCACACAATAATGGAAAAATTATTGGCTGGCTCAACCAACGTCATGAACTATTTGCATGGCTTAGTTTAATATGGATCATGATGGCTGATTTTTATATTCGAATGGTTTCTATGGGACATATAATTGACCTCAACACATGGTAATAAGTAAAACAATAGAAAAAACATGTTAGATATTTCCGAAATAAAAATTATTGAACATGACGTACTTATTGTCGGTGCCGGAGGAGCGGGACTAAGTGCCGCCGTTGAGGCTTCTGCTCAAGGAATGAGCACTGGTATTGTTATGAAATCTTTGCTGGGCAAAGCACATACAGTAATGGCTGAAGGTGGTATGGCTGCGGCTTTGGGAAATGTTGATGAACGTGATCATTGGAAAATCCATTTTCGTGATACCATGAGAGGTGGAAAATTCTTGAACGTTTGGAGAATGGTAGAGCATCATGCAAAGCTTGCTCCAGAAAGAGTTCGATTATTAGAAGAATGGGGAGCCGTATTTGATCGAACGAAAAAAGGCCTAATTAATCAACGCAATTTTGGTGGGCATCGATATCCAAGATTGGCTCATGTTGGTGATCGTACAGGATTGGAAATGATCAGAACGTTACAAGATCATGGCATCCATCAAGGAATTGAAACCTATATGGAATGTACGGCATTAGATTTACTCAAGAACGAACAAGGTGATGTCTGTGGTATCGTTTGTATGTGGCGTGAAACGGGAACCTTTACGATATTTAAAGCAAAATCCATCATTTTTGCCACTGGAGGTGGAGGAAAAGCTTGGGACGTAACATCAAATTCTTGGGAGTATACTGGTGACGGATATGCTATAGCATATGAATCAGGTGCTGAACTTATGGACTTAGAATTTACTCAGTTTCACCCAACAGGAATGGTATGGCCACTCTCTGTAAAAGGTATTTTGGTTACTGAAAGTGTACGAGGTGAAGGTGGAATACTTCTTAACAGTGAAGGAACACGATTCATGTTCAATTATATTCCAGAACGTTTTCGTTCTGAAACTGCTGATACTGAAGAAGAAGCGGCTCGATGGCTGGCTGGTGATCCGAATGCAAGAAGACCACCTGAATTGTTAACGCGTGATGTTGTAGCTAGAGCAATTAATGAAGAAGTGAAAGCAGGAAGAGGGTCAGAACATGGTGGAGCCTACCTGAATATTGCAACACAACGCTCAGCAGATGTCATTAAAAAGAAACTACCTTCAATGTATCATCAGTTTAAGGTTTTGGCAGAGTTAGATATCACTAAAGAACCAATGGAAGTTGGCCCTACTTGTCATTATTTTATGGGAGGAATACGCGTTGATCCAGATACTACTATGAGTACTGTCCCAGGATTGTTTGCTTGTGGTGAATGCGCTGCTGGAATGCATGGTGCCAATCGATTGGGTGGAAATTCCCTGTCTGACTTACTCGTATTTGGTTATTTAGCCGGTAAAAGCGCTTCTCAATACGCCAAAAAAATTACGAAACACTCCGATATAAATAAAGAACATGCCATTCAAATTATACGAAATGCCACTACCATATTAAATCGTGAATCTGGGACAAACCCATATCTACTGCATGAAGAGCTGGAGCAGAATATGCAGACAAAAGTTGGCATCATCAGAACAAATGATGTGTTGTTAAAAGGTATTGAACAGATTGAGAAAATAAAAGAATCGTATAAAACGGTTAAGGCAAAAGGAACAAGTCAATTTAATCCGGGTTGGCACGAGGCATTAGGATTGCGTAATCTTTTAATTACTGCAGAAGCCGTTGCACGCGCAGCACTTTTAAGAGAAGAAAGCAGAGGTGCTCATACACGTGAAGATTTCCCAGGTGAACGAGAAGAATGGCTTCAATATAATATTGTAACGTCAAAAGGAGAAGATGGAAGAATGAAGCTAACTAAAGTAGAGCGACCAGCTCCAGATCCTGAATTGGCGCGTATTGCTAAGTCTTCAATTGAAGACCTTGAAAATGAGATTGCAGAAGAAAGGAAGCATTGAAATTGATAAGACAACAATAAGAATATTCGAACGACAATATCAATATTATGGCAACACATAATTTTCAAATCTATAGAGGAGGCCATGAAAATGGAGAGCTTGTAAACTTTAAAGCTGACGTTAAGGAAGGCATGGTAGTCTTAGATGTCATCCTTAAAATACAATCTCAACAAGCCAATGATTTAGCCGTTCGTTGGAATTGTAAAGCTGGGAAATGTGGGTCTTGCAGTGTTGAAATAAATGGAAAGCCAAAATTAGCATGCATGACCAGAATGAATGAATATGAAGATGGAGAAACAATAACCATAACACCCTTAAAATCATTTCCTGTAATTAAAGATTTGGTTACCGATGTTTCATGGAATTACAGTCAGAATAAGAGGATAAAACCAGTCAAATTAGCTCCTGAAGCGAAGACCGAAAAAGGGTATGTTATGTACCAAAAAGACGTTGATCGCGTCCAGGAATTTAGGAAATGTATCGAATGTTATCTGTGTCAAAATGTATGTCACATTATTCGTGATCATGATAAAAAAGATGATTTTATTGGGCCAAGATACATGATCCGAGTGGCCAGTCTTGAAATGCATCCTTTGTATATTGAAGATAGAATTCCTGAACTTAAAGAAGATTTTGGCTCCGGCATGTGCAACATTACGCGCTGTTGTACGGATGTTTGTCCTGAACATATTAACCTTACTGACAATGGCATCATTCCACTCAAAGAACGCATAGTTGACAGATACTATGATCCTATTGCAATTATTGGGCGTAAGCTATTTGGAAAAAAGAAAAAGAAGCTTCCTCCAATAAATCCTTGACTTCTCAACGATAGCCGCTTATTCTAAAAAAGGCTGAACTCCTTTCTCATCTGGAGAAGGTTTTAGATTAAATTCTTGAATTCCTCTAATACAGGCATTCCATCTTAACGTAGCATCTTGATTGTTTTCCGGACGAAATTTATCCGCTTTTTCAAAAAAGCCCATCGCATTTCTATAATATTCGTAAGCTATGTATGTAACTCTAGGGCTCGACCGTTTTAAGGCGGCCTTACCAGAACGTTCTTCTATGATACCTCGATAATAGTAACGTTCATATTCATTCTGTAATTGACCACATAATTTCTTCGCTTCAGTATAAAACGAACTGTTATGCGTACCGAATTGGTCTGTAATAGCCAATACCAGATATAAGAGTGCATTCTGATTTTCAGGTTCAACGACTAAAATATCTCTACAAATACTTGCCGCTTGCCAAGGTTCATTTAACAAGCGATAATGTTTTGCTCTAATTAAGGCTTTAGGAATAGAGTCCTTAGAAAGTGGTTTTAGTTGTTCCATATAAATTAATAATAATGAGAATCGTCCAGAACATAAATGTACGAATTTAAATAGATACTTTGATCTTAGGCAACCATAAAGAATCTGAAAATCGATTATCTGAAAACAGAATCACTTGTGAACTCAATGGTGATAGACGTTTGAAGTTGTATGTAAGCATGACGTGTTCGGATTAACGAACCTAGTAAAATTAAATACCCAAAAATATAAATTACTGACTACACCCTAAATACACTACCAAAATTTCGACTGAAGGCCCCTGGGTTGTACTATTCAGTTCCTTCATAATTAGACTGGTGATTATAATAGATATAAACCCTATAGAATTTTTATATTGCGTTTATGCTGATGTTCCCATTCATTATAACAAACCAATGATAAACTTCTTTAGAAAATTTAGGCAAAGGCTATTAGCTGAAAACAAATTCAGTAAATATCTCCTGTATGCAATTGGAGAAATAGTTTTAGTGGTTGTTGGAATTCTTATTGCCCTGCAGATAAACACTTGGAATCAGGGACGAATTCAGATAGACAGGGAGCAAATATACCTCGGTCGACTCAAGGCAGAATTAGAGACGAATATCAACCGAGGCAACCTTATTCTCTATGATGCAAACCAATCATATACTGTAATGCTCAATCATATAAAAGAACTAACTGCAATAGTTCAACAGGGTTTGGATACAAGTCAACTCATTTACTTAAACGGTTTCTCACATATAAATTCTGTGGCCATGAGCTCCAGTGTGTTCGAAGAAGGAATGAACACAGGAGAGCTAACTAAACTGAAGAATGCAGAACTCTTATCAAAAATTCAACTCCATTACACCCGGGTTCAAGATATTGAGGACTTTTGTGCTATGCGAAAAGCAGAGAGCGGTCAATATGAAATTGATATGAAAGAGGGCTTTAAGGCGTTTCAAAGTGAATTGATGTTTCTTTTACGTCAGACTAATATTCGTAAAGAACCAAACTTCTGGCTCGAGGTTGATTCTTTACGTTCTGGTAGGAAGTATTGGGAATATCTTGAAAACGCACACGGAGAAAATACGATGAATGAATTTGTTGATAGTTACAATTGGCTTTTCGATCGTTCTAGCGTGGAGTATAAATCGTTGGTGTCGAATTTATCTTTTCATACCAACACGAATGCAAACCTTGTCAACTTAACGGAAGAAATTATTAGACGTAGCGAGGGACTTATTTTGGAGATTGATAAGGAATTGGTTGAATAAAAATGAGAAAGATGGGAATGCTGGTTCTGTCGCATTAATCTGATCATTCGAGTAAAAGTTTAGATTTGGAGCAATGAGCTACAAACACCATCGATATCCAAAAGCAATAATTCTTCAGGCTGTTTACTTTAAACTGAGATTCATGCGACGGAACCGGAATGGCTACTGGTCAATGTTTTGGAGGCTCTAATCTAATATATATGGCGGTGTTGATTTCAAATTACCCTTTAGTATTTCCTAATTCCCTAAGTTATTGCATTTTTCCATATCTTGTTTGTACTCATCTTTGAGAATAAAGTGGCCTGCTTTTCCATCATCTGTTACAAAGTTTCTTAAAACCAATAACCTGTACTTTGGCTCGAGTTTCTCCTTGTTTAGAATTTCAAGTTCATACTTTTCGTTAATGGTTATTAAGACTCCACCTGTTCTTTCTGCAATACATTCGTAAACACCAAAGGCTTTAGAGTTTTTAGTCTTATCTGGCAATAGGCTATACACGGCACTTTGAATCCCAAAATGAGCGAGATAGTCCCCAATGTAGCAACTTCCACCGTGCTTAAATCGACTACACGAGTTTCTTCCATCACTAAATATTAATAGACCCTTAGAGGAATTTGAATCGGTTGAAAACAGTGTGTCTACTTTTAATAGGATTTTATTTAAGGGTGTCATGCCTTGCGCTGTTAGATTTTGCACACTTTGAATTATCTTGTTAAAATTTGCCGTGTCAATTCTATAATTTAATAGAGGTTCTACACTGCAGTCTAGCCCAACTGAGACCGCACCTACCTTTATATCTGGTCTATGTTCTTTCAATAATGCCAATAGGTGAAGAGCTTCAGCTTGCATTAATTCCATACGAGTAATTTTACCATTCGGTGTATTTACCTTAGCTAACATCGACCCAGAATGGTCAAAAATCATAACAATTTCATCCTTTTTATTAAACCATGAGAACATCATTGTATCCCTTTTGGGTAGAATTATTCTTTCAAAACTTGTTTCACTTTTTTTACCCCAATCTTCTATTACCCCAAGTTCACCTGGAAGCTTATATAAGGGTTCCTTAATTTTATATAAAGAGTCAAGATGTAAAACATTTTGGTGAATAACGCTGTCCTTTAAGCCCAGTTTAATGGCTTTATAGTAACAACATATTGCATCAACGTTGTCTAAGTTAATGGTCTCTTTGCACGGAGACATCGAACCGATGTCCATTAAGTTAACTTGACTAGCTTGTTTCAAAAGTTTACAGTATGCCAGATAGCTATAGGCCACCGCAATCGCAATACTGTCATAATTTTTAAGGTTAACTTGGCTCGTTATTGCCTGGTTTAGCACCTTCTGTGCCCTTGAATAACATTTTAAATCAATAAAATTCAGCGATTGATATAAGCTAAAGTAGATTGTTGGTTTAATGTTTTTATTAAAATCAGGAATATAAAGATTGGCTTCGTCCAATTCCCCTAGGATTTGTAAACAGTATAATAACTCTACTTTTAACTTTGGGTGAATATATCCTGCTTGCAGGCATTTGATGTAGAGTTTCTTTGCTTTTGAATATTTTTTAACGTTAAAAAAATGATTGGCCTTTTGATATAAGCCTTGTTCCGAATAATAGGCATAGTCCTGATCAGTCTTTAATAAATCAAAAATATTTCGGTGTTGAGCACTGCAAAATTGACTGATAAGGACAGCCAAAATGGAGAAAATTACATACCTCATAGGGCAAAATTGAAATTAGTTAAAGTGGAAAAATCTTAACAATAATAAATTAATTCGCTTGTATTCCTTAAATTTTGGTTGAAACAGATGAAGGAATCAACACTCTAAATGAAAATTTTTAGCCTAGAAGTGTTTCTAATGATCCGTCTTTGATTTTAATTAAGTCCCACTTAGCTTGTTCAAAAACATAACTATTCGTGCTTGGCAGCCACTAAATAATATTGGTATAATTATAAAGAATGGCGACCAAACTGAATTCAACAAGTTTGTTTTTTTTGGAAATATTTTTGGTTCTGACGGATGACGTAAATGAATGAGTAAAACGTATTGAATTAGTTTTTTCAACAAAATCCGAACAAAGAATATAGCAATATCTAACTATTTTATAGGTCATATCGACTTCTTACATTTACGCCCAAGTTTAAAACTATGGTTAAACTGTCTCCCGTACAAACAGCTAATTCAAATGTTCCTTACACGGATTCAAACTGCACTCTTGTTGAGTCTACTATTAAGTACCCAAAAAAAAAGCCTTATTTTAGTACCGGACTAAATAATATCCTTACTCTAGATCGGAACCAAAATATTCGATATAACCTTAA
>CAYZWM010000193.1:0-8348 GCA_964482155.1 uncultured Chitinophagaceae bacterium
GTACGAGTACGGAGCCACATTGATGGTATCGGTTGTTACGAATGTGGGTAGGCTGTCTTTTCGATCCGTACCATGAAGATGTCTTTTTAAGACTTCATTTCGTCGTCCTATGATGTATTTCTGATCGAATTGATATTCTCCTTTATATTCTTCTTCATACAAGTATAAGCCGGATCTCTTATCTCCACTAAAAGAGCGGTTTATACCATTAAATTCTTTGCTTCGAACCGAAACTCTGAAATTCGAAGGAGTTCGAATGGCATATCCATATTTCGCCATTAAGTTGTTATAAAAGGCATCGTCTTTTTTAGGAGTTCGAATGACGATGTTGCGTGTTGTTCGCGTTTCCGTTTCAAGAGCAAGATTCAGAATTTTAGCACTGTTTAACGCCAATTTTGATTTGAGATCCTCGCTGTTTTTTGAAAGAATAAAACACACTTCCTGGGGTTTTGAGAAAACGTCTTTTAAAACAAATATCGTTTCATCATTATTCAATTTCTCCTTGATCAAGGTCATGAGTTCATCGCCCAAAAGTGTCTTTAATTTACCTCTTCTATCGTGTTGGTAAACAATACATAGATTGTAATTGTGCTTGAAGTATTTAGTAAACCCGTCTTCACTGCATCTCACTGTTTTAAGATACGGCTCAAATGCAGGCGTTCCTTCTAAAGGTTTTTGGTAAACTGAATCCAGGGCATTTTTACACTCCACATAAGTTACGTCGTTAACCAGCAGGGCAATTTTGCCAACTTCGCCCATCGATTTAGGCTTGTGAACGGTAGAAGTTTCGGACGACTTTTTACATCCCAGAAACGCAAATGCGCTTAAGAGGGATAATGCGACAAGTTTATTCATTGATTGTTACAGGTAAAGTTTCAAACGATTGCCGGGGTGGATCATATTCGACCGAAGGTTGTTCCATTCTTTGATCTCTCTTACAGAACACCCTTTTCGGTTGGCAATTGCCAACAGGGAGTCTCCTCTTCGAACCACATAAACCACTTCTGTAATGGCTGGTTTATATTCCTCGCTTAAGGTTAGAATTTCACCCTCTTTTTCAATAAAGGCGTATGCCAGGTCGTTAGGCAGGTATATGTCCATGGTTTTAACATTTGCCGGTATGTTGTTGCTTTTTAACGGAGGGTTTAATTTTCTGATCTCTGCCAGAGATATCCCAAGAATTTCAGATACTGCCTTCAGGTTGTGATTTGGCGTAAACTCAACTTCGGTGACACCTGTCGTTGGTTTTTCTACCCAGGTAGGATAAATACCGTACTGGTCGTAGAAATTCATAAGATATGCTACCGCTATAAATGACGGGATGTAGTTCTTTGTTTGGGTAGGTAAAAAGGGGTAGATTTCCCAAAACCCTGTTTTTCCTCCAGAACGTCTTATTGCTTTACGGATATTGCCTGGGCCACAATTGTAACTGGCAATGACCACTAACCAGTCGTCAAAAACAAGTGACATATCTTTAAAGTAATGTGCAGCAGCCTCAGTACTCTTTTTTATATCACGTCGTTCATCTTGATATCGATCAATTTTTAAGTCGTATATCTTGCCTGTGTAAGGCATAAACTGCCACAAACCAACCGCACCTGAACGTGAAGTGGCATAGGGGTTAAGCGCACTTTCAATAACACTTATATATTTCAATTCAAGCGGTAGATCGTGCTTGTCTAATATGCTTTCATATATGGGGAAGTAGTGCTCACTTAAGGTAATCATTTCCTTAAGTTTTACTTGCCAGCTCGTTCCAAAATAATTGATAAATCGCTTTACCTCGGAATTGTAATCCATGGAGATTTCAAACTCAAGCGTATTCATATGAGTGAAGAAGAGGGCACTATCAACTGGAATTTGATTTTCAGCAAACTCAGTGATCGCATCGGAGAAAATCAAATCGGCCCTGGCATCCTTAGCCGTGCCATCAGACTCTTTTTCAGAGTTGCGTTTAACAGACGCTAAATCTTTGGTGGAATCTGCTTTTTCGTCTTCATTTTCTGCGAATGCAGAACTGGAGCTGAGAAGCAAGAGCAACACGCCCCATTGAAGTATTTTTCTGGACAAGGTCATAATTATTCTAAATTCAAACGTTCAAGTAGCGTATTAATTGCTAAACGTTCAAATTATTTTTTGTAGCATCGATCAAATTAATAGACAGACAAAGAGGCGTCAAATGTAGTGTTTCTTACAATTGATTTATCTTTGATTTAATAAAGTATTTCCCTTAATTTAGTACAAGATATAGTTCTACTATGGCGGATTATTCAAACAAAGTGTGGTCGGATTTAGCAAAACAAGCCAGTTTGCAACCTCAGGAGAAGTTACAGCAGGTTAAAAAGAAACGAAGTGATCTTCAAATTGCCGTTCCAGCCGAAATCACCTATCAGGAAAAAAGAGTGGCTTTGTCGCCCCTTTCGGTCGAAATGTTAATCAACAACGGCCATGAAGTGCGGATCGAAACAGGTGCTGGGAAACAGGCAAACTTTAAGGATTTAGAATACAGCAATGTAGGCGCACAAATTGTATATGACCATAAATCTGCGTTCGAAGGGGATATCATTCTGAAAGTGGCTCCGCCTACGGTAGATGAGATTGAGTTTATGAAACCGGGGCAGGCGCTTTTTAGTGCCTTGCAGATGGCCGATTTGAAACGAGAATATCTACAGCTACTGTGTCGAAAAAAAATTACAGCAATTGGATACGAGTTTTTGCGAGATGATGCAGAAACCTTACCCATGATTCGAGCGATGAGCGAAATCGCGGGTAGAGCATCTATCTTGATTGCCGCAGAATATCTAAACAACTCAAAGAATGGAAAGGGGGAGCTCCTTGGGGGGATACCTGGAATTCCGCCAACCGATATTGTGGTTATTGGCGCAGGTTCCGTCGGCGAATACGCCGTTCGGGCAGCTTTGGGCCTTGGCGCACATGTTACCGTATTTGATAATTCGCTCCATAGACTTCGAAGATTGGAAACGGTCATTGGCAGACGTATAGCGTCGTCAACTATACTGCCGCATATATTGCAAAAGGCTCTGGCAAGTTGTGATGTTGCCATTGGCGCATTAAGAAGCCCGAATGGTCGTAGTCAAATTATTGTACCTGAAAGCATGGTCCAGAAAATGAAGCCTCAATCACTTATTGTTGACGTTGCCATCGATCAGGGTGGGTGTTTTGAAACCAGTGAAATTACGAATCATGAAAACCCCATTATTATTAAACACGAAGTGCTTCATTATTGCGTGCCCAATATTGCTTCGCGGGTTAGTCGTACAGCAAGTTATGCCCTAAGCAATATTTTGTCTCCGCTAATGATCGATATTGGGAATGAAGGCGGCTTTTATAACTATTTATGGGGGGAGAATGGCCTTCGAAAAGGGGTGTATGTTTACAAAGGAAGTTTAACCAATAATAGTTTGGGAGAGCGCTTTAATATTCAGCCAAAAGAAATCGACTTTTTATTTTCAGGCAATGCCTAAGGCTTAAGTTAAAGTATATCTTTGCAGCCCTCGAAAATTCATGCTCAATAGACGACTCATTAGAATTAAGGTTTTTCAAGCACTGTATGCATATTTACAGGACGAAACTCCAAGCTTAAATAAGGCAAAATCGTATCTCAGAAATTCGATTTCCGGTATTGAACACAACTTTTTTACCGTGTTGCTTTTTCCCATCGAAATGGCTCATTTTGTTCGGACCAATCTGAACCCTTCGGAGAATAAATACCTCCCCACAAAGGAAGATAAGGCCGTATATTCCTGCTTATCATTTGACGGTTTGTATGAAACTTTGGTGCAAAACCCAGAAGTTTCAAAACATATGAGAAAACCTAAGCATCCCTGGCAAGACAATCCCAGTATGTTGAGATCGGCATACAAGGAAATTAAAAGGGCTGAAAAATTTGAAAAATATTTTGCTATTTCTGCCCCAGATCGCAACGATCAGGTAACTGCATTCTTGTCTATTTACGATTACCTCATCAACGATTCAGATGAGTTTAATCAGGAAATGGAAGAAGTTGAAATGCTGTGGGAGGATGAAAAAAGACCCATCCATAAGGCGGTAAATACGTTTGTAAAAGATATTCTTAAGAATCAGGATGCTAAACCATCCAGAAATAATTCGGAAGAGTCAGACTGGGAATTTGCAGAGAACTTGCTTGAAAAAGCCGTTCGAAGTAATGAAGAATTTGAAAACCTTATTGCTGCTTCTGCTGCAAAATGGGACAAAGAACGAATTGCAAGAGCAGATATGGTCATTATGACCATGGCATTGACCGAGTTGATTCACTTTCCTTACATACCCATTAAGGTAAGTTTAAATGAATATTTGGAGCTTGCTAAGGTCTATAGTACACCACAAAGCAGCAAGTTTGTAAACGGAATTCTCGACAAATTGGTAAAACAATTAAAAGCGGAAGATCGATTGGTAAAAAAAGGTCGCGGCATGGTAGGATAAGCGCCAAAAATTCTACTTTTGTGGTCAAATTAATTCAAATTTATCTGAGATGAAAAACGCTAAAAAAATTATGTTCACTGCTGGTCTAGGCCTAGTAATTGTTGCAATGTTTGGCTGTTCGAATGGAACAGGTTCAAATACCCAACAAGTAGATCCTGGGGTTGCAGATAATAATAAAACAGCCAGTAACCCAACTGCTGAGAATCCAGAACCCAAGTTTGAGTTTAAACATACGGATTGGGACTTTGGCAAAATCAACGAAGGAGAAGAAGTAAAGCACACGTTTCGATTTACCAATGTAGGTGATGAAGATTTAGTCATTCGAAAGTGTCAGGTAAGTTGTGGTTGTACAGTGGCAAAGTGTGATCGTAAACCGATAGCTCCGGGCGAGTCAAGTGAAATTCAAATTTCGTTTGACAGTAACCGTAAGCCAGGTATCCAGGTTAAGAATGTAACCATTATGGCCAATACCAATCCACCCGAAACAGTTTTGACGTTTCGAGCGGTTGTGTTGCCAAATGAATAAGTGAGTATTTAACAATTAGTAAATTAAGATAGTATGGATTTATTTTTTCTCCAGGCACAAAGTGGAAGCGGCAAATCAACAATGATTATGCTGGGTTTGATGTTTGTAGTCATGTATTTTTTCATGATTCGACCTCAAATGAAGAAAAACAAACTGCAACAAGCCTTTAAAGAAACCATTAAAAAAGGGGACAAGATTGTAACAAACGGTGGTATTCACGGGAAAATTGCTGAAATTAGAGAGCAGGTTTTTATTATTGATACAGAAGGTGGTGGGAAATTGAAGATTGAGAAGGCTTCGATTTCAATGGATGCAACCAATGTGTTGAACGGTAAAACCACCGATAAGTCTAAGAAATAAAAGTGGTGTCAAAGCATATGAAAATTGGGGTTACCGGGGGAATTGGTTCAGGTAAATCGACAGTTTGTTCGATTTTTGAACACCTTGGTATTCCAGTTTACAATGCTGACAATCGTGCAAAACAGCTGATGCTGGAGAGCGAAGACCTTCGCAAGAAACTTCGACTCGCCTTTGGCTGGGAGGTTTATAGAAAAGACGAAAGTCTCGATAGACCCTATCTCGCAAAGATTGTATTTAACAATCCACCTCAATTGCGAATTCTTAACCAGATTGTTCACCCTGCAGTGTTTGAAGATTATGCCGGGTGGGTGAAAGAACAAGCGTCTGCTGGGCATCGATATTCTGTAAAAGAAGCGGCCCTTTTGGTAGAGGCAGAAACGTACAAACAGTTGGACAAACTTATTGTCGTTACATGTCCTATCGATACAAGACTGGAACGAATTGTCAAACGCGATAATATCCGACGAGAGGAAGTTTTGAAACGGATTGAAAATCAGTTGAGTGATAAGGACCGGCTGAAACATGCCGATTACGTGGTCAAAAATTCAACCAATTTCTCATTGATTAAGCAAGTGTTAAGTTTGCACAAAATATTTCTGGAAGAATTGGCTTCAACTGAAACCGAACCGGAACCAGTGGCTTAATTATGGCAAACCTATCCCAAACCCTCATTCTTACTCATTCTGAAATCGAACAGAAGATTACGCGAATGGCATGGCAGATTCTTGAGAACAATCACAATGCAAGTCGATTAATTATTGTAGGTGTTGAGAAGAAGGGAAGCATTGTAAGCGAGTTAATTGCCAAAACGTTAACCTCCATTTGTGAAATACCAGTTCATGTAGGCAAGGTTTGGATAGACAAAAGAAATCCAAAACTGGAAGGAACCAGGTTTGATTGCGTCGAAAACGTTGAAAATAGCAATGTCGTTTTGGTTGATGATGTGCTGAATAGTGGTAGAACTTTGATGTACGCCACGCTGCCTATTTTGTCTAGAAACCCAGCTAAACTTCAAACCGCAATCCTTGCGAATCGAGACCATACATCGTTTCCCATAAAAGCAGATTTTGTTGGAATTTCATTGGCAACTACGTTGCAAGAGCACATTCATTTTACCAGAAATGAAGATGGCGAAATGACGGTGTATTTATCTTAACTGACGGAAGTCAGATTCTAAAAAGCTATAAAATTTTGATTTCTGTTCGCCGATTTTGTGAACGCCCTTCCGACGTCTCGTTACTGGCTACAGACTGACTACTGCCATAGCCTTTGTACGTCAACCTACTGGGATCAATATCCTTACCGATCAGGTAATCATAAACAGATTGCGCGCGATTGCGAGACAGTGTTTTGTTATGCTCTTCTGAACCGGTGTTGTCAGTATGGCCTCCAATTTCAATTCGCAAGTCGCCATTTTTGAGTAAGAAGTTGACGAGCACATCCAGCTCGACAAAAGATTCTCTTTTTAAGACCGACTTGTCTACATCGAACAATACATTTTGCATCACCATGGTCTCATCAGTTTGAATAGGTTTAAGGCCAATTTTTATTTGAAATGGTTTGTCCAGATTCGTTTCAGTCAATGAAAAATTTTCCGAATGAAATAGATAGCCAGGTGCTCTCACCTCTAAGGCATATTCCTGATTTGAAGGGAGGTTTAACAGAAAGGTGCCATTGGTCCTATCTGAGAATGTATTCGTTACCTTTTTGCCTGTTTTTAAACTGAACAAGTCAATTTCTGCCTTGAGTTTTTTCTTGGTTTTGTAATCAAAAACGATGCCACGTACATAGCTGCTCCGATTGGGTCTTGCTTCTTCGTAGAGGTCAATCGAGTAAATGTCCATGCCTCCATAATTTGGTGTTATCCCAGAGCTTGAAAAATAGGCTTTGTCACCCTTTTGATTCACAATGAAGTTCCACTCATCTTCATTGGTGTTGATTGGGTATCCAAGATTTTTTGGTGTTGTCCATGTATTACCTACCAATCGGGTTAGGAAAATATCGGATTTCCCCATGCCGGGAAGGCCTTCTGATGTAAAGTAAAGCGTCTTGCCGTCGTTATGAATAAATGGGAATTGCTCATCTCCCTGCGTGTTTATTTCTGGGCCAAGATTCGTCGGCCTACTCCAACCGTTTTGTGTTTTTTTACTAAACCAAATATCTGTTCCTCCAAAGCCACCGGGTCTGTTGCTTACAAAAAACATGGTAAAACCATCGGCTGAAATGCTGGGTTGACTTTCCCAATACTTAGAGTTAATCGGCTTTCCGATGTTGGCAGGTTCTGTCCATTTGTTCCCGTCTCTTGTGGTAAACCATATATCGCACGTTCCGTAGCCTCCAGGACGTGAACAAGACGTAAAAAACAGGTATTTACCATCTGGCGAAGCGCTAAAAGCACCCTCGTTTTCGGGTGTATTTATGGGTCTGCCTAACGACCTTGATTCACCCCAGACTAATTCGTCAGAGCGGACCTGTAAATCGCTTACGTACAGATCTTCATCTTGATTATGGCGCATTAAACTGCCGTCTCTTCTGGTAAAGTACAAGGTCTTTTCTTCAATGTCGAGTCCGGGAAAATATTCTTCCTGTACGGTATTGACCGTTGGGCCGAGGTTTACAGGATCGTAAGGTACCGGATGATTGTAGGAGTATTTGGCAAATTCAGCGCGAATAAGCTTCGTTTGTACCTCCGCACGTTTGTCGCCAACCCCAACCAGAGGGAGCATTTGATTGAGCACCCGAATACACGCATCGTATTCCTGTAAATCAAAGTGTATTTGACTCAAGTCTGTTAGGGCATATACGTGATCTGGATCTAGGCTCAGAATTCGTTGAAACGCAACCTTGGCTTCAGAATAGCGTTTAAGGCTACGAAGTATATTGCCTTTTAAGTCGATGGCATCAATGTACTCTGCATCCTTATTGATCGCTTTTTCCAATAACGTCAATGCTTTTTCATGCTCCTGGTAGCTGTGCAATTTTAATGCTTCGCCAAACA
>CAYZWM010000194.1:0-8330 GCA_964482155.1 uncultured Chitinophagaceae bacterium
ACCGCATTGTCCTGGCATCCCCCAGTTAGAATAAATGATTTTAATTGAGGACGCTCCATGGTCTGTTCATCGATCCATGTTTCTAACTGACTTATTTCTGATTGGTCGATTCGGTCGAGTTTAAGTTTTTCAAAGACTTCTGGCAGTGATGCCAGCTCAGAACCTAACGAAAAAAGGTCGTTTTGAATTAATTCGAGTTGTTCAAGAATGTAACTGTCTGAAGTTAGCGTGCCAATTTGCCCAACAAAACAATTGAGTTCATCCACTGTGCCATACGCAATAATTCGAAGATCGTCTTTGTCAACCTGGTTTTGTCCAAGGATAGACGTCTTGCCAAGATCTCCTTTTTTGGTATAAACCTTCATTTCCAGCTACTTAATAATCACTTTGGGCACTTTAAAGTAGTCAGAATCAGCCTTAGGAGCATTTTTAAGTGCCTCTCGTTTTGGAAGAGATTCTTCAACTACATCTTCACGCAAATGTGTTGTCCGGTCCGAAATGTATATCAAGGGTTCAACCCCTGTCGTATCAAGTTGGTTTAGTTGTTCGCAAAATTTTAGAATCCTGTCTAGATCTTGTTTAATCTGTTCTTTGCCTTCTGATTCGAACGTCAGTTTCGCCAAATGAGCGAGTTCGTCTATTTTTTTGTCTGTAATCTTCATTTATTCAGGCGTCAAAGTTAAGACTATCAAAGCTATTTTGAATTGTTGTCCGAGTCTGCAGTATTAATTCAGGTAAATCGGCATGGGTCATATTGCTGGTATCAATTGGTGCATGAACGATCATTCGCATTATTCCAGGTGTTCCACCCTTATTTAGACCACCTTCCGGCAGCCTTTTCCAGTTGTCAATAATGGAAACAGGCACCACCTTTACCTTGTTCTCAATTGCCATCCGAAATGCACCGGTTTTAAATTTGACCATTTTGGGCGATTGTCTACCAATACCTCCTTCAGGAAATATGCCTAAACTATCTCCCTGTTTTAACGACTCTCCGGCTAACTCAAATGAGGTAACGGAAGACCTCATACTGTTTCGGTCTACAGTGATATCAATGGTTTTAAAGAAAATATTGAAGACCGGTATTTTTGCCAGTTCACTTTTTGCCAGAAAACGGAAATATACACCGAGTTGAACATTTAAACTTAAAATGTCCAAATAGCTGAAATGATTGGCAACGAAAATGTACTGGTCGTTTTTGTCGAGGGGTTTCTCGAAAGTCGTTCTGGGTCGAAGACCACTAAAAAACATAATTAATCGACCCCACACCGCTCTTAGCTTATGCGCTTTTCTGTAATTTTTAGGATTTCTCAGAAGGATAAGAAACAGGGGATAAAAGAAAGCAAAAATGAGAATGAACCACATTAAAAAATAAACGGCCCACGCATATTTGAAAAAAGATTTCATAGCCGTTTAGGTGATTTCTTTTTCCAGGTATTCTTTGAGTTTATGAGCTTGCGTTTCTAGAAAACTTCGCAGTTTAGGCTCAGCCATCATCTTCATAAACATATTTAATTCAGCATTGATCTTGCCTATTACAGTTGAGGTTTCATCTCGACTTGAGATCAACCATTCGATATCAAACTTAAAAGGAAGCTTCCCTTTGGGTGTAAGTCGAATCTGTCTATTGGGATTCTGTTCGGTTAACGTAATGTTAAACTTGCCTAGACCTTTAAGGTCGAGACTCGCTTCTTGTTCTGTAGCACTAAAGCCAGTAACATCTTCGGGCATTAGGTTTTCGAAGTTTCTCAGATCTTTCAGGAAAAGAAAGACCTTTTCAGCACTTCGATCTATTGATATTTCTTCACTTAAAATTTCCGTCATATCAACCTGCTAAACTTTTCCTATCTGCTATGACGCCTGCAAAAAAGGCTGTAAATACCAAACCAATAGTTAAAAACGTACCTAAGTCCAAAATCGTATGAAACTTTAATGAAAAACTTTGGTCTATCTGTTGCTTCTGCTCTTCCAGTTTTGCCATGTCTTCCGGATTGTCCTTGTTTGCTTCTTCCCACTTCTCAAGGCTATACGCTTTAGCATCCTCAAAAAATGAGCCATCAGGATAGTTCATATAGGAATAGTTGATTCCAGAAACTGCGGAACAAACCAGTGCGATCATTAAACCGCTAAAAGAAGTTCTCATAAAGCTGATCCCACCGTTTAACTTCTTAATAAGAACAACGGCAAAAACAATGCAGATGACAAGGGCGAGTATCTTACCGAATAGAACACCACCCATTTTGTCAAAACCCAGTTTGCCAGAAAACAATAAATACTCCAATACCGCTGAACATATTCCAGCGATTCCCCCGAAAATTAAATAATATTTACTCATAAAAATGTGCCAGAGACTAATCTGTAACTGTTGCTTTACCCTTGGTTTTCGTTATCCTTCTCACGTTCTCTTTGAAATTCTTCAAAGTCGTATTCAGGCATTAGTTCAGATTTTACATGATTTACTGTAGCTGTGAAGGCATCCATAAATTTATTGAAATCCTCTTTATACAAGAAAATTTTATGCTTTACGTAGTTCCCATCTTCAAAACGCTTCTTGCTTTCTGTTATGGTAATATAGTAGTCATTCCCCTTCGTAGTTTTTACATCAAAAAAATACGTTCGTTTTCCCGCTCTAACTCGTTTGGAAAAAACTTCGCGATTATCTTCCATCTCCTGTCTTGTTTTTCTTTTACTAAAACTACATCAAAAAAAGCGATTATTCTTCGGTTTCACAAGGAAAACCTAGTATTAGAAGGCAATTAAAGTAGTTGATTCTGAGCATTTTGAGTTTTTACCATATCACTAAACAACCCCTGTTTTAACAAGAGTTCCGACGGTGAACCTTGTTCAATGATTTCACCTTCATCGAGAACAAGGATGTAATCTGCATCTTCTACAGTAGAAACACGATGAGAAATAAGAATTAAGGTCTTGTCATGTCCCAATTTTTGAAGATTGTTTTTGATGGTTTTCTCCGTATTTGTGTCTATGGCTGATAAGGAATCGTCCAGTACAATAATCTCTGGATCCCGAATTAAGGCTCGGGCAATTGCAACGCGTTGTTTCTGCCCACCACTAAGGGTAATCCCTCTTTCTCCAAGCGTGGTTTCGAATTTTTTAGGAAAACCCATGATGTCATCCCAAACATCTGTTAAACGCGCAACGTGTTCAATGTCTTCATCGGTTTTGTCTAAATGTGTGCCAAATAGAATATTGTTCCGAATACTTTCAGAAAATAAGAAGATATCCTGGGGAACATAGCCAAACAGGTTCCGATAGGATTCTAATTCTAAACCCGAAATGTCTTTACCGTCAATCCGTATTTGGCCTGATGTGGGCGCATACAATCTTAAGAGGAGTGAAGCGAGGGTAGATTTGCCACTGCCCGTAGTCCCTATGATGCCCAGTGTTTTGCCTTTCTCAAGTTTGAAACTGATGTTGGATAAAACGGGCGTAGAGTTGTAGGCAAAATTCACGGAATCGAAGGTCAACTCCTCGTTAAAATCAAATCGGGGATTACCCTCTCTGTTTTCCGGTTCTTCTAAAAGAAAGGCATTGATTCGTTCCTGCGACGCTGAAGCCCGCTGAATAATGCTTGTCACCCAACCAAGTGACGCTACAGGCCAGGTCAACATGTTGACATAGATTACATATTCCGCAATGTTGCCGAACGAAAATGTGCCTGCAATAACTTGTTTTCCTCCAAAATAGATCGTTATGATCACACTCAAACCAACCAACATCATGGTCAATGGAAAGAACAACGCATTTACCTGAACCAGCTTCATGTATTGTTTCTTGTAGTCGACACTTTTTGCCTCGAATTGCGATCCAAAATGTTTTTCAGCTGCAAAAGCCTTTAGTACCCTAATTCCGGAAAAGGCCTCCTGAACAAAGGTGGTTATGCCCGATAGTTTTTCCTGAAGCACGGTGCTGCGCTTGTTGATAATGTCACTGACATAATAGATAGACACTGAAAGAACAGGCAACGGGAGAAGCACATATAAAGTGATCGTTGGATTGATTGAAATCATCACCGATATGACCAGAATAAATAAGAAAACCAGATTAATGGTATACATAATGGCAGGTCCAAGATACATCCGTACCTGACTGACATCTTCGCTGATTCGATTCATCAAATCACCCGTATAATTTTTACTGTAAAACGGAGCACCAAGTCTTTGATACTGATCAAAAATTTCATTTTTGAGATCGTATTCAATGTACCGTGACATCACGATTATGGTCTGTCTCATAAAATACATGAATATTCCTTTGACTACAGCACTTGCCAATACCAATCCACCAAAAAATAAAGCCATGGTGCTGATATATCCTGTTAGGGTGGATATCGAGATGTTTAAAACGGAGTATAGTTTTACATTCGCAATCATACTGTCGATTGCCGTACGTACAATTGGCGCTATTAGGATGGCAAAAACGTTGGAGCAAATGACAAAAATGATACCCAAACCCAGATAAATTCTGTACTTTTTGAAGTATTTATTTAAATAGAATAAGGGTTTCAACAGCTCTAGTTTTCAGTCAAAAAAAATGTTAATTTCGCAGCGGCAAAAGTACGCCTATAATCACAATCTTAAAGTGCATAAGAAATGATGGAAGTATCACAGTTAAAAAACCAACTAAGTACAAATTTGTTTGAAAATCTGGCTGAACATGATCATGAGCAAATTTTGATATGTAACGATAATCAATCAGGTTTAAAGGCAATCATAGCCATTCACAATACGGTTCTAGGTCCAGGGTTGGGCGGAACCAGAATGTGGAAATACAATAACGAATCTGAGGCTATGAGAGACGTTCTTCGTCTAAGCCGTGGGATGACATATAAAGCGTCTATTTCTGGATTAAATCTTGGAGGAGCGAAAGCTGTCATAATTGGTGATTCGAAGACTCAAAAGAGCGAAGCACTCATGAGAAAGTTTGGTCGGTTTGTAAACAACCTGGCTGGAAAATATGTAACCGCAGAAGACGTAGGGACGACTACCCAGGATATGGAATACGTGAACATGGAAACAGAACACGTAGTTGGTTTACCTGAAGGTAGAGGTGGAGGGGGAGACCCTTCTCCAGTTACGGCGTACGGGGTATATGTAGGCATGAAATCTGCTGCACATAAGCGATGGGGAAGTGATAGCCTTGCTGGAAAGAAAGTAGCCGTTATGGGTGTTGGTAAAGTAGGCATGCATTTACTGGAGTACATGCATAAGGACGGTGCCAAATTTTATGTTTCAGATATGAATCAGGCTTCCTTGAAAGAGGCGGTAGATCGATTTGGTGCAACTGTCGTTGCCAATGACGACATCTTCGATACGGATGCAGAAATATTTGCGCCGTGTGCCTTAGGAGGTATTATCAATACCAACAGCATTGAAAGACTGAAATGTGAAGTGATTGCCGGAGCTGCGAATAATCAACTGGAAGATGAAGACATCCATGGCGATATGTTGGTTGCCAAAGGAATCGTTTACGCGCCTGACTTCTTAATTAATGCAGGTGGCCTAATTAACGTATATTCAGAGTACACGGGTTATAATCGTGAAAATGCATTGAGAGACACCGAACGTATTTACGACACACTAAATTCTATTTTTAAAGTGTCGAAAGAAACCGGATTACATACACAGGCGGCTGCAACTCATTTAGCTGAAAAGCGAGTGAAAGACATTATGCATGTTCAGTCAACTATATCTTAGCAAAAACAAAAACTAATAAATATTAAAGGCTCAGTTGGAAACAACTGAGCCTTTTTGATTAAACCAATTTAAGACCTTACTTAATCCAGGTTACCCATGGCTAATTTAGCCTTCGCATCCAGTTCTTCGTAAATAGAATTGTTGCTGATATATTCAGGTACCATTTGTTTCATCGTGGTTACAATAAGCTTATTGGTCAACTTATCTTTTTTATCATACATAGAGACAATCGATTCCTCTATCTCGTTATAATTAAATTTACGAACCTTGGCAACCATGATTTTTGGATGATGTGTACCTATGGTGCGTTCTTTTGTGTTTAATAATTCTTCAGTCAATTTTTCTCCAGGTCGTAAGCCGGTATAGACAATTTCGATGTCTTTCCCTTCTTGAAACCCAGACAGTTTGATCATCTTACGGGCAAGGTCAATTATTTTAACAGATTCACCCATGTCGAAAATGTAGATCTCACCTCCATTACCCATAGCTCCAGCTTCCAATACCAATTGGCAAGCTTCAGGTATGGTCATAAAGTATCGTGTAATATCTGGGTGAGTAACCGTAACCGGTCCTCCCTCTTCTATCTGCTCCTTAAATCGAGGAATTACAGAACCATTTGAGCCCAGCACGTTACCAAACCGGGTAGTGATAAACTTCGTATGGTTCTCGCTATCAAGTTCTAAGATATTGTCAAAAGACTGAACATAGATTTCGGCCATTCGTTTGCTGGCCCCCATTATATTGGTTGGGTTTACCGCTTTATCTGTCGATACAAATACAAATTTATCCGTATGGTACTTAACCGCCATATTGGCCAATATCCGTGTGCCAAATACATTGGTGTTTAACGCTTCATATGGATTGTCTTCCATAAGTGGAACATGTTTATATGCTGCTGCGTGGAATACCACATCAGGCGTAAATGCCTTAAACACTTTTTCCATTCTGCCCTCATTGGCAACATCACCGATAACGACTTCCGTATTTTTGGAGTTTAATCGGTATTCCAATTCGTATAGAGGAGTTTCGGCCTGATCAAGCAGAACCAAATACTTTGGTTCATATTCGATACATTGTTTAGCAATTTCGCTTCCAATTGATCCTGCAGCACCTGTTATCAAAACAACTTTACCCTTAATAGCCTGTTTGATATTGTTGTTCGCCAGGTTGATTGGTTCACGGCCAAGTAAATCGGATACGTTTACATTTCTTATTTGGTTAAACGTAAACTCTCCGTTAATCCATTTGTCAATGGGAGGAACGTTTTTAATAACCATGTTGTGCTGTAGACCCAGTTCAATTACTTTCTTCTTTTTAAATCCAGGAATTTCAGGTATCGCTATAATAAGTTCCTTGGGTTGGTATTTGTCTACGACGTATTCAAATTTCTTATTGAAGTTGAAGATCGGCACACCTTCAGCCGACTTTCCAGCGAGCTGTCGGTTGTCATCCAAAAATGCAACCACTTTTAAGTGAGACCCCATATCCGCATCAATGGATCGTTTTGCCATTAAACCGGTATGACCTGCACCGTATATTATGGTATTTTGTAAAAAGTTGTGTTGGGTTCGGTTAATCCGTTGATAGATAAGTTTGTAGCAAACTCTTAATGAAGTCAGCATGACCAAACAGATCAGATAGTCCATAATAATAATGGATCGTCGCGCTACAATTAATATGTCGTGGGTTTGCTGCATATACCTTCTGAAAAGTATGAAGGCAATGGTACTCATAGTGATGGCTGCAAATATGCGAGTCGCATCCTGGATGCTTGTGTATTTAATAATTCCTTTGTAGGACTTTGTGGCAACAATTGCCACGGCCCTAAAAAGAAGCATCAGCATTAAAGGCAGTAAAATTTCCTCAGTGGAAAATGTCTCAAACTGAAGATTACGAATAATTGAGTAAGAAAACATAAAGGAGACAGCAGCAACGAATAGATCAATATTAAATACAATCCATCTCGGAGTGTGTCTACTGAAAAATTTCCTCAGGTAGTCAAAAAGCATGTGTAGCGATCGTTTTAGTATAGCACAAAAATATAAGAATTATGACGTAAAAGACAAGGAAGAGTCACTAATTTGTGTTAATAAGTGTCTTTTAATTGAAATATTTCGTTGGTTTGACGCATTATGACAACAATCGTCATGTCTTATTTGATAACAGTTACAGTGCCTTTGCGATGGTGAATTGAGCGATCCCATCCGGTGTAGCGAATTTTGTAGATATATACGTTGTTTGCCTCCTGTTTACCCTTATAAAATCCGTCCCAATCTGTTTTTACATTGTTGGAGTCGTATACTTTCTCGCCCCATCGGTTATATACCTGAACTTCATACTCTTTGACAAAAACCGGAACAATGCCCCACAGTTCGTTCAAATTATCTCCATTGGGCGTGAACGCATTTGGCACATGAAGTAATGGCGGTTGAATAAGGTAAATTCTATTGGATTGGCTTTCGGCACCGTAACCACCTTCTTCATAACCAGTAACTCTATACCAATATCCTCCCCAACAATAATCGAAATTCGTGTCCTGATAATGCCGGGTGTGATATGGAGTGGCAACTATAGGTCTCAACGACCCTGTGTCTACACTTCGACTTAATACAT
>CAYZWM010000195.1:0-8202 GCA_964482155.1 uncultured Chitinophagaceae bacterium
ACAAACGCTGGGAAGACGATTTTTCGGCCATCGATGAAGAATTGACACCAGGGTATTCCAAAGCCTATCTTCGTCACTTAACGATTTGCAAGGAACGTTTGGCTGCCCAAATCGCAAGCAAACACAATTTATCGTTTTATTTGTGGCTTGTTCGAGAGGCAAGAAAACACATTTTGAGTGGCGACTTTTCCGAATGGAAGGCAATTACAGTTAAACAAATAACGACACGGTTATAATATGGATGCAACAGAAATTTACAAACGAACAAATACCTTAAGCAGAGCATGTTTAAAGGTGTCTTCAGTGCTTCCTCACGATCAGACCATGGCGACTTTTGCCCGTGTGGAACTCGTTCGACATGCGTCAGATTTAGGAATAAGATCTCGAGGTCTAATGGTAGGTTTGCCACCGGATTTATACATTGAACGACTGAGCAAAACGGCAGAAAGTTGTAACGGGTGTGCTTTTTGGCTTCAAATCATTTTAGAAGAAGGTCTGTTAAACAAACCCGATATTCTAGATCCGTTGATCAAAGAAAGTGATTCATTATCCCAGATGTTCTTACATGCGTTGAAAAGGGGCATGGACAAAATGCAATAAGTACACCATGCTCAAAAAAATAGATTGGTACATTATCAAGAAATTTTTGGGCAGTTTTGTGCTCACACTTGGTCTGTTTACGATCATAATTTTAGTCTTTGATATAGCAGAAAAAATTGATGACTTTGTTGAAAAACAAACCCCTATAAAGGCCATTATTTTTGACTACTATCTCAACTTTATTCCATTCTTACTCAATCTATTTAGTCCAATATTCGTATTTATTTCAGTCATTTTCTTTACCTCAAAAATGGCAGAAAAATCGGAAGTGGTCTCCATTCTATCTGGAGGGGCATCCTATATGCGGTTATTGCGGCCATATATGCTGTCGGCATTAGTAATTGGGGCATTTTCCTTTGCGTTAAATGCATGGATAATTCCACGTTCCGACAAGAACCGTGTTGAGTTTGAAAACCAGTATACACGAAACTTAGAACACAACTACAAGCAAAATATCAGGCAGCAAATTCGTCCGGGCATGATCATGTCTCTAAAGAATTACAACTACCTGGACAGTTTTGGGTATCGAATTCAACTTGAACATGTAGAAAACGGTCGGCTTCAATCCAGGTTGTTTGGCGATAAAATACGCTGGAACAAAGAGGCTAATTCATGGAGAGTTTCGAATTATAGAATCCGATACTTTAAGGAAGATGGCTCAGAAGAACTGGTTAGCGGTGCATACTTGGATACCATGGTCCCATTCGATCCTGAAGATTTTTTTAGGCGACAGGAAGATGTTCAGTCATTCAACATGGAGGAATTGAACAAGTATATTGAGCTTGAGAATATGAGAGGAACCTCGAACGCTTCTTTTTATAAGACAGAAAAACACAGGCGGTATGCCAGTCCATTTGCCATGTTGGTCCTAACGTTTGTAGGGGTATGTGTGTCAACAGAGAAATCAAGAAGAGGAGTTGGAAAGAACCTGGCGAAAGGCATTCTCATCAGTTTCTTCTATTTATTTGTCATTCAGTTCTTTACGTCAATGGGCAGTAAGGGGGCGATGCATCCCATGTTTGCCGTTTGGATTCCGAATGTTGCCTTTTCCGTGGTGGCCGCATATCTTTATTTTAAGGCTCAGAAATAACCTTTACCAGTTTAGGCCAATTTTCTTTCTGGCCACGGTGTTATTTCCATAAACCTCAACAACATAAATTCCAGAGATAAGCGAAGTAGGAAGTGTGTGGTTTCGACTTGTTATGTTCTGCTTATACACCAGTCCACCTTTTAAGTCATAAACACGAATGCGTTGCACTTCATTGTCAAAAAACAAGTCACCCTGTCCGTTGGTTTTAATTCCAGAACTGGGTTCTTTAAGGGCGACAACTATATGGTCTGACGTCACTGCATCATCGAAAATATCAATGCACTCAATCTTATAGGAAACATGTTTATTGGATGGGTTGAAGTTGTAATCTGAAAGAGTAAAATGGGTGGTTGTTGCTTTGCTGCAGTCAACCCGAGCAGCGATGTGCTCCGTCATGTCTTCATCATACCTGTAAACTATAAACTCGACACATTCGTTTAACGTATTGGTAGACCAGGCAACAACTATGCGGTCATTCGCTTTATCTTTTTTGGCTTCAATCGAATTGAAACGGACACCCAATGGGAATTCGAAAAGGTATTCTATGGTTTTTATTTTTAGATTTCTCCGATCGTAGGCAGCGTTAAAACCCGTTTTAGTTTCATTGGGGTATCCAATGGCTGGAAACTGAGCCGATGAGATAAAATTGGGGCGTGCGTCGAGGTATAAAGAGGTGATCATATTGTCCACCTTGTTGGGACGTATCGTACCATTTTGATCGTTCCCAAATTCGTAATGACCCTTACCACACAGTGAGTAGAGTCCTTTGGGGAAGGGTACAAGGCCGTTTGAAGATGTACCTGTTCCTGTAATCTCGTTACCGATAAATGACTGATAATCAGTTGAAGGACTACAGTTCATAAATATTCCGGCATTTTCAATTCGGTTCCTTAGAAACGTATTGCCAGGTCCGTTTATACCATGAGAGTTATCAATCACTACGTTTTGAACGATGTTTCCTTCAATCAAATTTAAAAATGGGTAGTTTCCATGCATCACAATATCACCGGCAAAATCTGAAGGGCTAAATACACCGGTCCAATAAGCCTCATGTGAATAGTTATATCCAATGATGTTTCCGTTTGATGCCGCCTGGAAAAGAATAGAGTGTCTCAGTTTTTGGAACACGTTGTTTTCAACCATACATTGACTCGAAGTAAATGCAAGTACGACACCGTAGGCCTTGCCTCCATTACCATAATTAAAGGCATTGGTAAAGAATGATCCTTCTATTCTATTGGCATATGAGTACAGGTTGTTGACATGAGCAAAGTTGCATGAATCAGAGTGTACACCACTTACAATAGCATTTTTCGTGTACTGAAATCGAATGTTGTCTGTTTGTGAAGATGTCATATCCATACGAACAATCTTTAAATTGACGACTCCAACATTCGTTTGTGGCAAGACTTTGATCAATTGCGGATGTTCAGCCTGAGTCAGGTCTAATCTCAATTCGTCGGTAAACGTAATTTGATCCTTCGTTATAGCTGCTACTTCGCAGAGTTGACCGATTGTTCCTGATGCCCAGCTTGACGTAATTTTATTCGTATCGTCAATCTTGATTCGTACTATATCACCCACAGAAATAAATTCGTTATCCGTCTTTATGACCTTCTCATTTTTTTTGGTTTCTGAGATAATTTTGCTCCAACCTGCAAATGTTTGGCCTATGGATGTGATCAGGTGGCCTTTGCCCCCAAGATCGAAGCGCAACGTGGTTTGGTTGCTACCGTCTCCCGCTAAATATTGGTTTGAAGTAAGGTTTATCGTTTTGTTTAACAAATATGTACCCTTCGGAAAATAAATAATCGCTCCGGTTTGCTTAGAATTACTCAGAGCCATTTGAACATACCTATCCGCGGCAACCTGACCTGTAGGATCGGCACCTAATCGTTTGATATTTATAACATTTTTTTGAGTAATGGATTTCCTCGAACTAATGGAATCCCAACGTGTGCTGTTGGTTTCAGGTGGACTTTGTCCAAAAGAGTTTAAACACAGCAGTAGTAGGCTGCATAGTGTAGTAGTAATTTTCATCAATACAAATGTATGGCCTTTGGGCTAATTATTAACAAAAACAATGTCATTTTTCCACAAAATGGAAATAATTGTCCCAAAATGAGAAAATATATGCACATTGGTGCGTTAAAAACTTAAAAAAGACTGTTTAAATAAGCTGGTTAAAATCTTATTTTTGCCCCCAAATAATACAGCATGAACATTCACGAGTATAAAGCCAAAGAAATATTAAAATCTTACGGCGTCGCTATCCAGGAAGGTGTGGTGATTGATGATCCGAACGACACGGAAAAAAGTGTAAAAGATCTTCAGGATAAAACTGGAACCGATTGGGTTGTGGTTAAAGCTCAGATTCATGCAGGAGGAAGAGGAAAAGGCGGAGGAGTTAAGCTTGCCAAAAACATGGACGAGGCTAAGCAAGTGGTGAATGACATTTTGGGAATGACATTGGTCACCCCACAAACTGGCCCAGAAGGCAAGAAAGTTAATTCGGTTTTGATTGCACAGGACGTTTACTACCCTGGTGACTCAGAACCAAAGGAGTATTACATGAGCGTTCTTTTGGACCGTGCGCTAGGTAAAAACGTGATTATATATACCACGGAAGGTGGTATGGACATCGAAGAAGTTGCAGAAACGCATCCTGATAAAATTTTGAAAGAGTGGATTGATCCGGCAACAGGATTGCTCGGATTCCAGGCTCGAAAAATTGCTTTTAACCTGGGTCTAGAAGGTCAGGCCATGAAACAAATGGTGAAGTTTGTGAACTCCTTATATCAGGCATACGTCGAAACCGATTCAGCGATGTTTGAAATTAACCCCGTTTTGAAAACTTCAGACGATAAAATTATTGCGGTTGATGCCAAGGTTGACCTGGACGACAATGCACTTTATAGACATAAAGATTTTGCAGATCTTAGAGATGAAAGAGAGGAAGATCCAACGGAAGTAGAAGCTAAGAAGTTTAACCTGAATTATGTAAACCTTGACGGAAACGTGGGTTGCATGGTAAACGGAGCAGGATTGGCTATGGCAACTATGGACATTATTAAGTTGAGTGGTGGAGAACCTGCCAACTTTCTAGACGTTGGAGGTACTGCAAGCGCAGAAACTGTTGAAGCTGGGTTTAGAATCATTTTGAAGGATCCAAATGTCAAAGCCATTTTGATTAACATTTTCGGAGGAATTGTTCGATGCGATCGTGTTGCGCAAGGTGTGGTAGATGCCTATAAAAATATCGGAAATATTCCTGTACCTATCATTGTGAGATTGCAAGGAACTAACGCGGCAGAAGCCAAAAAGATTATTGATGAGAGCGGGCTTGAAGTACGCTCAGCCATCTTGTTGCAAGAGGCAGCAGACGCCGTTAAATCGGTGTTGTCTTAAAAGGTATAGTATGGCGGCCGAATACATTATATTACATGACTCTACGCCAGACAACCGGAAAATAAAGGAAATTGCAGCGGCCTACAAATCAGGCAAGATCGTTATTATCCCTACAGACACCATTTATGCCTTGTCGTGCAATTTGTACAATAAGAAAGGGATTGAATTGATCTGTAAGTTACTTGGAAAGAAACCCAACAAGGCCAATCTTTCTCTGCTGTGTAATAACCTGACCCACTTAGCTCAATTTTGTAAACCTCTTCCGAACCCCATTTTTAAACTCATGAAGCAAGTTCTTCCTGGGCCGTTTACATTTATATTAAAAGCGACCAGTGAGGTTTCTAAGATCTTTAAAAGCAATAAACGCACGGTCGGTATTCGAGTTCCAGACAATGAAATAGTACAGGCTCTGGTTACTGAATTGGGAAACCCCATAGTTTCAAGTTCTATTCACTCAGAAGATGAAGTATTGGAATACCTGACCAATCCCGAAGAAATCTTTGAAATATGGCAACACAAGGTTGACTATGTCATTGATGGTGGTTCAGGTCAAAACTACGGGAGTACCGTATTGGATTGTACCGAAAAGGAGGCCTACATTATTCGTGAAGGTCTGGGAATGAGCCTCTTGTCTTAAGGCTTTTTATTCAAACTTAAGATCCAACTTGCAATCAGTTCACCGTCTTTATCTGAGATTGGAAAACCTATCATCATTGGATAACCCTCCCAACGTTCTGGTTTAGGGTGTCGAATCAATTCAACAATTTGCTCTACATCAGATACGTTCTTCGCTATGTCAATATAAGAAGGACCGATTAGTTTATAGTCTGCTTTATGGCAGCTAAGACAGGTGTTTCGTGCCAGTGCAGATTGTACCTCTGCCGGAATTTCGATCCGTGGGATATCCGTGGTTGTTGTCTTTTTCTGATCCCCTGAATGACAACTCATCAATCCAATTATTGAAATCAACACTGCGATATATTTCACCATTTGTTATTCAGCTGATTGTGCGGTGGCGGTTCGTATAGGTTTTAGTTTAGAGACGATTGCTATGTCTACATCAGGCCATAAGATGCTTGAACCATCATCCCCTTTATGCAAGTCACTACACACTTCATTTAAAGCGGTCACGCTTGATTCAGCCTTCCAATCTGCCAGGTTCATCGTTGCTTTTACGCTAACTTCATTTCCATTGATGGTATAGTTTCCATCAATTTCATTTTCAACGTCGTTCATTTTAATGCGAATTCGAATCGTTCCAACACTATCGTTGCCATTCACGCTTACGAATTGGCCTGTAATTGTCTTCGTATTCATCATTACCCCAAAAAACGATTCTATGATCTTTGGATCTCTCTCTTCATTTCCTGAATTGGTGGTACTGACAGGAATGGAAAAACTCATTTGATTCATGATTTCAAGTGCACTTCCCTCTTCCTGTCCGGGAGTAATATTAAACTCGTCGAAACTACCTTTTACGCCAACTTTAGCGGTTGTTTTATAAGCCGTCCACTCCAGGGTGGTAAACGCACGTTGGTAAGCATATTTGGTTACGGTTTCTTGTGTGGTCTCCTCTGGTTTATCATCCACTTTTTTGTTGGAGTTACACGCCATTAACAGAGACGTGGCAAACAGAAGAATTAAGATCTTTTTCATTTGATATATATTACGTAGCAAAGATAAGGTTAATGTATTTCTACGCGATAGATAATTAACCGAGCGCGAACCTATTTATGAATGACTCAATTTCCAAATAATGTGCAACTAGAACCAATTATTTAAAGTTAACAGTTACAGATTCATCTTTACCGCACGGGGCGTCAATTCGTACAGAATTTTCTCTGACTTCAATGTCTACTTGTGTTCGATCGCCGAGGCAATAGGATTTAATAAGATGAAGGACAAGTTGGTTTTTTATCCGTCCGTCAATATCAATAGTTTCATTACTAAAACGAAAAAACAGCACGTCTTGAAAGAGACCAACACCACCACCAGACTTAAAGGTTTTAACCACATGTACCCCGGAAGTTAATTGTCCCAAATGTCTATAGGAAAACGATGAATTATCCTGACCAACGTAACGAACCAGGTTATTGCTGTCAGTAAACTCAAATGCATATTGATTACTACCTGAGGCGGCCTTCACATCAATCGACAGGGTGGAAGCCTGGTAGTCAGATAACCAGGGCGTAAAGGCCTCTATGATCCTTGGGTTAATTGGCCGTCCGTCAAACTCAAAATCTTGCTCAATCAGCCAGGTCTTTTGTTGCAATATCGTATCGCGTACAACAAGGGTGTCAATGACTGATTGCGTATGCGTATTGTTGTACGGATCCACATGGGGATTACAACCTGTTTCTATAAATAGTAGTCCGAGTACCAACCATAAGCCTGCTTTATACATCTTGTTGCGTTTAAATAAAGTTGTCTATTGAGCAAGTTAATGAATTTGCACGCCAGAATCTGCTCGGGTTATAAATCACCAACATGTTCTTTCTGACTATTAACAATGGCGATTGTTTGGTTTAGAGGGTCTGGTCCCGCAATATTTACGTCACACAGAGTTTTATCGTCAGATTTATAGAAATGAAAATGATAATCGTGGTCGTGCCAGTTATTGGTTTTAAAATGTCTAAAAACCGTAAATAGAGAGTCATTGTATGAAAGATACCAGTCGTTCTCTCCATAACCCTTAGGGATACTCTGTTTGGTGCCACCATGGAAAATGGCCTTATTTATATGTCGAGTGCCCTGAATGGATAGGTCAATGATAATTAAATCGGAGTCCAGGTCATTATTGGTTGTGACGGAAATTCTATTTAGGTTGAGAACATGGGCAACTCCGGAGATGTTTTGAGGAATAAACTTTTTAACCGTAGCTATAAGCAGAAGAGCGGTTACGATTACAATTCCTGTTAGTCTCCATCTTTTAAGGTTAATTCTCATGGTCTATTTGTCAAAATTATTGTTTCAGGTAATATAAAATATGGAGATAATTAGTTGTGATCAACCTTCAACCCTTCCATAATTCCACCCTTCCATAATTAACTCCTTCCATCCTTCCCCCCTTCAACCTTCAACCCTTCCATCCTTCCACCCTTCCA
>CAYZWM010000196.1:0-8186 GCA_964482155.1 uncultured Chitinophagaceae bacterium
ACGAAAAGCACTCGCTATTCGCAACGTTGTTTTTTCAGATCGCTCATTATTGTTTAAGACCCTGGCCATGGATAATTGTGGCTTTATGTGCGTTGGTTTTATACCCCGATTTATCACCTGCAGATCAGAAGCTTGGGTACGTGATGGCTATGAAAGACTATCTTCCAACGGGTTTAAGAGGCTTGCTTCTTGTCGCATTTCTTGGGGCGTATATGAGCACTATTTCAACCCAACTCAATTGGGGCGCGAGTTATTTAGTAAATGACTTATATGTTCCTTTTATTAAAAAAGATAAGCAGAAAAAAGAGGCAGGAGATTCGGCTCAGGAAGGATCCGAGAAAGGGTTAATAAAAGTGAGTCGACTGGCCACGTTTGTCATTATGATCGTTGGTTTGTACGTCACCTCTTTGATCACTACCATTACAGGGGTGTGGGAGTTTATATTCCAGTGCGGAAGTGGGTTAGGCCTTGTACTGATATTACGGTGGTTTTGGCATAGAATTAACGTCTGGAGTGAGATAACTGCCACAATAGCACCTTTTCTGGTCTATGGATATTTACACCTTATTAGATACTATTTCGAAAAGGAATACTTACTTACTCATTCTCTGGAGTCTCTTGAATTGGCTAAAAGCGACTATTGGATTTATGACTTTGCCTATGGAGTGTTACTTTCGGTTGCAGTAACCACCGTGTTGTGGCTAATCGTAACGTATTTAACACGTCCTACAGACCGGAAAGTGTTGGATAGGTTCTATGAGAAAGTAAAGCCAAAGGGAGCTTGGGGCACTATTGGCAGTCCAGACAATTCATCTATTATGTGGTTGGTTCTGGCCTGGATTTTGGCGGTAGTTATGGTATACAGCGCGTTGTTTTGCAGTGGTAAAGTGATATTTCACGAATGGGCAGCAGCCATCAAATTTCTGATATCAGGCGTTTTGTCTTTTATGGGATTTATGTACACGGCAAAAAGAGGAAAACTTTTTGAATAGCTTGGCACGACAATTGTCAATGTTACTGTCCAAATTGAATTTAGAATAATCTGACACATTGACAATGTTTGAGAAATCAAAGACATTCTTTCATCTTGAAACCGAGGACGATATAGACAACCCGGGTTTTGTAACGTTAATGACGCAAGACGAGGAGAATGAAATAAATAAAGAAGAATTTCCTGACGAACTACCCTTGTTGCCCTTGCGCAACACAGTGTTGTTCCCAGGTGTGGTCTTTCCTATTACGTTAGGCAGAGATAAATCCATCAGGCTAATTAAAGAAGCTTATAAGTCGACTAAAATTATTGGAGTGGTTTCACAAAAAGACTCCAAGATTGAAGACCCGACTACAGGCGACTTGCACCAGATGGGAACCGTGGCACAGATCGTAAAAATGATCAGAATGCCGGACGGGAATACCATGGCCATTATACAGGGTAAACGCAAATTTAAAATTGAAAAAATCACCCAGACTGAACCTTATTTTAAAGCTAAAATAGAAGGCCAGCCGGATAAGAAATACAAATCAGACAAGAGTTTTAAAGCCCTCTTGAGTTCGGTAAAGGAGTTGGCTACCCAGATTGTGGAACTTTCTCCCAACATTCCTACAGAGGCTACGTTCGCATTAAAGAATATCGATAGCCCTCATTTTCTAATCAACTTTATTGCTTCCAATCTCAATATTGAGATTGACTTGAAGCAAACGATCCTGGAGTATGATAATCTGCCCCAAAAAGCAGAAGAAGTGTTGCAGCATTTGACTAAAGAACTGCAAATGCTCGAATTGAAAACACAAATTCAATCGAAGGTTAAAGTAGATTTAGATAAACAACAACGCGAATATTACCTACATCAGCAGATTAGAGCTATTCAGGAAGAGCTTGGACAGGAATCGCCAGATAAGGAAATTGAAAAACTTCGGATGAAGGGCCAGAAAAAGAAATGGACTGGTGAGGTAGCTAAAGTGTTTAGCAAAGAACTAGACAAGCTACAACGAACCAATCCAGCTGCCCCAGATTACTCTGTGAGCCTCAACTATGCTGAACTTTTATTAGAACTTCCGTGGGGTGAATATTCGAAAGATAATTTCAACCTCGAACGAGCTAAAAAGACATTAGACGCTGACCACTTCGGGTTAGAAAAGGTAAAAGACCGAATTCTAGAATATTTGGCGGTGTTAAAACTTAAGGGCGATATGAAAAGCCCCATTTTATGTCTTTATGGCCCTCCAGGCGTTGGTAAAACCTCATTGGGTAAGTCCATAGCAAAAGCAGTGGGAAGAAAATATGTTCGGATGTCGTTAGGCGGTTTGCATGATGAGTCTGAATTAAGAGGCCACCGGAAAACATATATCGGTGCTATGCCGGGTCGAATTATTCAATCGCTTAAGAAAGCCCAAACGTCTAACCCCATTTTTGTATTAGACGAAATTGATAAAATTGGCAATGATTTTAGAGGAGATCCGTCTTCTGCTTTGTTAGAGATTTTAGATCCCGAGCAGAACAATAGTTTTCACGACAACTATGTAGACATTGATTATGATTTGTCTAAAATAATGTTTGTCGCAACGGCCAACCGACTGGATACGATACAGCCGGCTTTGCTGGATCGTATGGAAATCATACAGATTAGTGGGTATACCCAGGAAGAGAAAGTTGAAATTGCCAAGAAGTACCTGGTGCCGAAGCAGCGAAAAGCACACGGATTAAAGGCAAATCAATTCAAAATTTCCGACAGTGTTATAGGAAAAGTAGTTGACGAATATACCCGTGAAAGTGGGGTTCGTGGTCTCGAAAAGAAGATAGCATCTTTGGCCCGATTTAGAGCCAAGCAGATTGTTGGAAAAGAAGAAATTTCGAATAAAGTTTCGGCCAAAGAGGTGGAATCTATTCTTGGTAGTCAACGCATAGAAAAAGAGCAGTATCAAGACAATGATACGGCTGGAGTAGTGACTGGTTTGGCCTGGACGTCTGTAGGGGGCGAAATTCTGTTTGTAGAAAGCAGTATGACCAAGGGCAAAGGAAAGTTGACCCTTACGGGGCAATTGGGAGATGTAATGAAAGAGTCGGCCATTACGGCATTAACATACCTCAAAGCGAACAGCGACTATTTGGACATCGATTACAAGGTGTTTGATCAATACGATTTTCATATTCACTTCCCAGCAGGTGCTGTGCCTAAAGACGGACCGTCTGCAGGGATAACGATACTAACGGCTCTTGCGAGTTTGATTACACAACGTAAGGTTAAGTCTCACCTGGCTATGACAGGTGAAATAACGCTGCGTGGAAAGGTGTTGCCTGTTGGTGGTATTAAGGAGAAGATTCTTGCAGCTAAACGAGCAGGGATTAGGGAGATTATCTTGTCTGATACAAATAAGAAAGACATCGAGGATATTCCAGCTCATTACCTGACCGATTTAAAGTTTCACCACGTCAATAACATGTTGAACGTACTTGACATGGCATTGACCAATGAAAAGGTTAAGAACTACAAGAAATGGAAAACAGAAGGCGGTAAAGCCTAAGATAAAAACAGTGGATATAAAAAAAGCGAGTGATGTTATCACTCGCTTTTTTTATATCAATTAATTTCTTTTTATCTCGATGCGCTACTGGATTGCTTGGTGAATGCATCCATATCAAATAGGAGCGTAAACCGAACGGTGTTTTGCAACGGGTGTTGATTTTTGAATGGCATCAAATAAGAGATGTCTAATCCAAACACATTGTAGTGAATGCCTGCACCAAGAGTAAGATACTTACGTCCACCTTTAGTGGCCGCTTCGTTAAAGTAACCTGCTCGTATGGCAAAGTTCTCTTCATACCAATATTCCATACCAATGTTGGTGATAAACTCTTTCATTTCTTCTTTAAACCCTCCAGGAGCATCTCCAAAAGAAGAGAACATCCCAGAAACCACGGGTGCATCTGAAGTCGTCCATCCAACAATTTGTCGAGAACCGTCGTTAAAGACAGAATCCATACCCCCACCGTTTTGTAAATACACAGGTTGAGGTGTTGGAACCATTAATTTGTTAAAGTCTATTCCGAACCCAATTTTGTTGTGTTCGTCAATTTCTGTTTCCCAAAACGTTCCTATTCGTAAATTGATTGGAATAAAGTCTCGGTTAGCGTCATTAGTATAGGTGATTTTTGAACCCATATTAGTGATGCTTGCACCAACCGCCCAATTGTAATTTCGACCGCTGATCTTAATCTTGTCTTTATAATATGCACCAATATCACCTGCAACGGCTTGACCCGGTTGAATATCTACGTTAGTAGCTCGTTGCGATACTAGCCGGCTATTGATGTACCGGGTCGCAATACCAAAAGAGAATTTTTTAGACAGTTGTAGAGAATACGATAGATCAAAGGCGAATTCCTTTGGCTCGTCACTTCCTTGTGGGTTACCAAATTCGTCTGTAAACTGGATGTTTCCAAGACTAAAATATCTCAAAGACCCAGCAACCGTACCTCGTCCTTTGTCACCAACTTTAGTGTACCCAGATAAATAATAGAACCAAATGTCTGGCACCAATCTTTTAAGCCATGGTGCAGCCCCTAAAGACAAACCTGCTTTTTTCTCTATAAATGCCATCTTCCCTGGATTCCAATGAAGGCCATTGGCATCAGGAGTAGTTGCAACACCGATATCACCCATTCCTGCTGCACGTGCATCAGGAGTTATAGTAAGAAAAGGTACTGCCGTTGTAATTGTATTGAGTTGTCCTAATAAATTTTCATCCGTTTGCAAACCTCCTTGTGCATGGGCGATTTGTGATGATAATAGCGCAGTGAGCGCCATTAGAATCGGTTTTACTTTACTTGTTACTTTCACAATATTATACGTCGTTTATTCTTTTAACGCTAAAGGCAAATTTATATTTTTATTTTGACTCCAACTATTTTAATATAACCAATTTCTGTGTGGCATCTGCCGTTTGTCCGTCTTCACTTGTTACCGTTATCTTGTACAAATAGACCCCTCTGGCCAATTGGTCACCAAACTCATCTTTCCCGTTCCATGAGATATTGTCGAAGTGCCCGTTAGCCGAAACGGTAGACTGTGCAAACGACTTAACAATGCTTCCTGTTGGAGTGACGATTTGGATCAATACATCCAGATTTTGTCCAGCCTTGTTGTGGTCGAAATGAAAAGCGGTACTGCTTGTAAATGGATTGGGGAAGTTGAGTAGATTGTTGATTGCAAGTTCCTCATCGCTTGATACAATAAATTCCGTTTGGTCTTCGGACACGTTATTATAAACGTCCCATACCCGAACCTTAAGCGTATGTTTTCCAGGAGCCAATCCTTCCATGTTGTAACGCACTTCACCTTCCTGATACGAATCGAGAGTAGCCTGGTAGAAATCATTCAACACAATGGTTTCCTCATTTTCCGTACCCGCATCCAATATCGCTGTTATATCTCTTCCAATACCATTACCTACCGTATTGATACCGTTTTCGTCATACACCTTGCATAAAAGTAGGGGAGAGGTATTGGTGGTGCCACCAAAAACCCAACTTTCGTCGTTCATAAACAGATCTATATCCGGTCCGTCTGAGTCGTCAGCAATGTCCGTTATCGATCCACCTATGGTTACGGTGTTTTCATACCCATGAGCATCAATTACTCCATTTTCAGCGAAGTAAGATATCTTTCCATAGCCGTAATGATATGCGATGTCTTTAGGGACAACAAATTGGAAGGAGAATTTTCCGTTTATGGCAGAAACCGTTCCCCGGTAAATGACACTGTTCTGCAATTGATAATTCACTTTTCGGCTTCGATCCGGATCATTTGCCAGGGTTTGATAATCCAAAAACTTGTCAAATACAGTTGGGTAGACCAAACCGTTGAAGGTAGAATCCAGTTGTCCTGCAGGTGTTTGAATTTCGCCCGAAATTTTTATTCTCGAAAAAGCTTTAAATGTGTCTATAGTTTGAACACCAATTAATGAATCGTTTATATGGGTGCTGACTACCTTATACTCCGGGATAGCCAATTTCATTGCAGGATCTCCAAGCAATGAAAAATTACGGAGATTTATCGCTTGAGATGAACTGTTTTTACTGTTAATAAATGTTTCACCCAGAAAATGAACACCGCCTTTTATGTTGACAATATTATCGTCCCATATCCGCCCACTGATTTGTCGGTTGAGGGTTATGCGTACCAGGCGCATAGTGGTAACTAATCCAATAGCTCCTCCTTTTTTATTGAACAACATAAGCTCGCCTGGCGAGTCTTGCGCTGGGTCATCAAATCGGCTAAGCTCACAGGTGGCCGTAACCATTAAAGCAAGTCGATCGTAGTTGTCCCAATTTCTTATTTCGTTTCGTGTTACGACACGTTCGTGTGCCATTCCACTTGTTCCACCATGGCCGATGTAATTAAAGATGAGAGTGCCTCGCTCAAACGACTTGGTCACGGCTAGATTGACATCGGGGTATTTTTCACCGCTTCCAAAACTCTGTTGCACATAAGCATCCAGGTAAATTTTATTTATGTTAAAAACCGGTTCTTGTGCGGTTACATAATTAAACGCCGTTTCCGTATCATCAACATGGGCTCCATTGTCTTCATCATCGCCCAAAAACGTAATTCTGTTTTGCCAGTCTCCAAAAAATGCCGGGTCGTGATAATGAATAATTTTATCGACCATGGTTCGTGCTTGCTCAACGGTACGACAAGGTATTCGTCCAATGCCTACATCGAGCCCCTCGGTGTCTGAGGCGACATCGTAATAGCCCTCCTGATCGTCAAGTATGGAGAAGAAGTCGTCTGAAGAATACGAGCTGGTCGGGTTTGTCGTATTCCTACTTTGAAAAGTGGGAATATAATTTGTGTTGTCTTCTAATCGATCCTTATAATCATAACTACCATCACCCATCAACAATACATGCCCAAGCGCTTTTCCAGACGATTGGCCTCTGGAGTAAAACATGCGTACAAAATCTCGAATGGCCACTGGATCTAGTTTGCCTGCCGAATATTCGTTATAGATCAACTTGCTGTTCGCTACGAATACAGCTTGTTTATATTCATCTCTATGAAACTCTGCAAGTCGGTTCGATTCATCCATAAAGTCAGGATGTGAAACAATGACGAAATCAATGTCTTTTTGACCGTGAAGGTTTTGATTTGATACCTTGCTAACGTACTCGGCTTTCGTTTCTGAACCGGCATTAAACAGGGCAAAATGAACAGGCTTTTGATTGGAGTATATAATGGCCGTGTTTTTCCCCAATTCTGTGTAGAAACCCTGAATGGAAGCATTAAAATAATCGGTTATGTTCCAAACGTTATAATTCGTTCCATCAAACATGTATTTAATATTCGAGTAGGCAACACCTTCCTTACTTCGAACGATTTTTTGTCCTCCTGATAACGTAAGGTCCACCGGAACGGCAAGATTATAATAGTCTATCCAGGCATTACTTTCCCCACCATTTGGGCTGTATGAATAATTGATAGAAACCGAATTGGAGGTCAAATCAAAGCTGCCGTCGTTACTCTTGATGTACCCAAAGGTGTCGTCGTAGTCGCCGGTAACGGGTGAGAAATTATCAGTCGACCATATAATACCATTCAGACTGATTCTAAGAGTGGCTGTAGCTCCGATGGCTCTACCCACATATTTATGCGAAAAGTGACCCGGTAAATCGGTTCGAACGTTTGAAAACGTGTGAGAATAATTTTGAGTGGTATTTACCCGAAACTCATCCCCATACCAATAACGACCGCTTTCTATAAAGTTGACCTCATCCTTCTCATGATGAAGCATGTCGTAGAAATAGTCTATAGTCACTTGTGATGGTCCACCTTTTCCTGATGAAGAAGTCGTCACTTTTTTTGCAGATGCACCCCCAAAAGTCATAAAAACATAAGCATTATTGTCGTATACGTTCTTTTCAAACGAATAATAGTCCTTAACCATTTTCCATTTTCCTGAAGGTTGCGCATAAAACCGAATGAAATCTTCTGGATCCATGCGGTTATTTCCGTTTTTGTCAACCAGTTCAACGCCAACTTGTTTTAAATCATCCGTACGTTCATCGCCAATAATTTCTGACAACATGCCTCCCGAGTGTCCGTAAACTTTAAACGAACTGGCTTCAATATTAGCAAGGTCAAGACTGAGGTTGCTTAATTGCTCTCCAGTAATTTTGTGAATACCAT
>CAYZWM010000197.1:0-8117 GCA_964482155.1 uncultured Chitinophagaceae bacterium
GATGGTGTGCCGTCTACCTGTACCCAGTAGCTCTTTTCCAGTTTGTGTTTTGGATAAGGCTTCATGCAAATCAGCTACGGAAGTAGCATACGAGATTCGAATGCATTCTGGATTGCCAAAAGCACCTCCACCTACAATAGATACATGTGCATCCTCAAGTAAGAACATACATAAATCACCTGCATTATTAATGGTTTGCCCATTAACCTGCTTACCAAAGTAGTGGCTAATATCTGGAAAAACGTAAAACGCCCCTTTAGGGAAATTAGGTTTTATACCCTCTATGGCATTTAAGCCATCATAAATAATTTGCCTCTTTTTTTCAAATATGTCACGCATCGCATACGTATCATCCATTGAACCTGATAAAGCCGTTATTGCGGCGCGTTGGGCAATGGAGTTTGTACCCGAGGTAAATTGTCCCTGGAGCTTTTCAACGGCTTTTGCTAGCCATACTGGAGCGCCGATATAACCAATCCTCCAACCAGTCATAGCAAACCCTTTACTCAACCCGTTTACCGTAATCACCCGATCTTTTAAGGTATCGAAGCTGCCAATACTGACGTGTTTTTCTCCGTACTGAATGTGCTCGTAGATTTCATCAGAAATGACCATAATGTCTTGATGCTCAGCAATTACCTTAGCCATATTACGCAAAAAGTCTTCGCTAAATACAGATCCGCTTGGGTTACAAGGCGAACTGAACAAGACCAGTTTCGTTTTGGGAGTTATGGCTGACCTTAAATCATTTAGATCAAATTGGTAGTCGGAAGAAATATCAGAATTTACGATTACGGGTACACCTCCGGCCAATTTTACCATTTCGGGGTAACTTACCCAATAAGGTGCCGGAATAATGACTTCATCACCTGGATTAATGATGGAAAATATGACGTTGGTTATGGAATGTTTTGCACCACCACTTACAACGATTTGGTCTGTGGAATAATCCAATCCATTTTGGTTTTTAAATTTTGCAGAAATTACCTGACGCAGATCTAAATAACCAGAAACAGGCGTGTAGTGTGTCCAACCTTCATCTATCGCTGTTTTTGCAGCATCTCTAATAAAATCAGGCGTATCAAAATCGGGTTCACCAATACTCAAATTTATCACCTTCACACCAGTGCCTGCTAATGCACGTGCCTTTTTCGTCATCACCAGAGTTTGTGATTCAGTAACCGCTTGTAAACGCTTGGAAACTTCCATATAACGGCGAAATTAACCAGATTCATAAACATTTGTATGCCGTCTTCGTAGTTAATTTTTATTTCATTAAACTGTAGTCCTTATTCCAATCGTTAATTGATTTAAGAACATATATTTCGGAAGGACTAAAACTGTCATTTCGTCGGTAAAATGCTTAAAATCAATGTGTTATTCAGAATATTTGTCAGATATTAGGGTGGAGGGGTGTAAAACTCAGAAAAAATGGCAGACCAAATGGTTCGTCACACTTTTTGCTTACTAAACGTCAAAGGCGCAAATCATGAACCTAAATAATTTTACAATAAAGTCGCAGGAAGTAGTCCAAAAAGCTCAAGAGCTGACCGTTTCTGCCGACAACCAGGCCATTGAAACTGGACACCTGCTTAAAGCCATTTTCCTTGTAGATGAGGATGTGGTGCAATACGGGTTGAAAAAGGTCAATGCCAATTACAAACGAATAGATTCGGCACTGGATGCCATGTTACTGTCGTATTCTAAGGTTTCAGGAAGTTCACAAAACTATCTGAGCAACGACGCAAATAAAATTTTGATTAAGGCCCAAAATTTTATGAGCGAATTTGGGGATGAATACGTCACTATTGAGCATATTTTTATGTCCTTGCTCCAGGGCAAGGATCAGGTGGGTAATTTGCTTAAAGATGCCGGAGTCAAACTCGATGAGATAAAAAAAGCATTTACAGAACTTAGGGGTGGAAATACCGTAAACAGCCAAAGTGCAGAGAACCAGTTCAATGCACTTAAGAAATATTCCAGAGACCTGAATGAATTGGCCAAAAACGGCAAACTCGATCCGGTTATCGGTCGGGATGACGAAATCAGACGCCTCCTACAAATCTTGTCCCGCAGAACTAAAAACAACCCTATTTTGATTGGCGAACCGGGCGTTGGTAAAACGGCAATCGCCGAAGGACTGGCACACAGAATCATAAGTGAAGATGTACCTGAGAATTTGCGAAGCAAACGTATCTTTTCGTTGGATATCGGATCGTTAATCGCTGGAGCGAAGTACAAAGGGGAGTTTGAAGAACGACTCAAAGCGGTAATTAAGGAAGTGGTAGACAGCGATGGAGAACTGGTTCTGTTTATTGATGAGATTCATACGCTGGTTGGTGCTGGCGCAAGTGGAGATGGAGCAATGGACGCAGCCAATATTTTGAAACCTGCTCTTGCCAGAGGTGAACTTCGCGCCATTGGAGCCACCACGCTCGCTGAATATCAGAAATACATAGAAAAGGATAAAGCTCTCGCACGAAGATTTCAAACCGTTTTAGTAGATGAACCTGATACGGTAGACGCTATTTCAATTCTTAGAGGACTGAAGGAAAGGTATGAAGTCCATCACAAGGTTCGAATTAAAGATGAGGCCATTATTTCGGCAGTTGAGCTCTCTCAACGATACATCTCAGATCGATTTTTGCCGGATAAGGCCATTGACCTGATTGACGAGGCAGCGGCCAAGTTGCGTCTAGAAATTGACTCCGTACCCGAAGAACTGGATGAATTGGAGCGTCGGATTCGACAATTGGAAATTGAACGAGAAGCCTTGAAGCGCGAGAACGATAAAAAGAAACTCAGTGCACTAAAAGGAGAGATTGCCAATCTTACTGAAGACCGTGATGCACTTAAGGCACGTTGGCAAAGTGAAAAGGTCATTGTTGACGGCATTCAACATGTCAAAAAGCGCATTGAAGATTTGAGGTTGGAAGCAGATCAGGCTGAACGATCAGGGGATTTTGGTCGGGTAGCTGAAATAAGATACGGCAAAATCAAGGAAGCGGAAGATGAATTGAATTCATTAAAAGTCGAGTTGGGAGAAAAACAAGGTGACTCCAGTTTAGTCAAGGAAGAAGTAGGGAATGAGGATATTGCTGAAGTGGTAAGCCGTTGGACAGGTATTCCGGTTCAATCTATGTTGCAAAGTGAACGTGAAAAGCTTTTGAATCTTGAATCGGAGCTTCATAAACGTGTTGTTGGACAGGAGGAAGCCATTACCGCCATCTCAGATTCAATTCGAAGAAGTCGTGCGGGTTTGTCAGATCCTAAAAAACCCATAGGTAGTTTTATTTTTCTAGGAACCACCGGTGTTGGTAAGACTGAATTGGCCAAAACCTTAGCGTCTTATCTGTTTAATAAAGAGGATGCGATGGTTCGTATTGACATGAGTGAATACCAGGAGAAACATACGGTTTCAAGATTAATTGGTGCGCCTCCAGGTTACATAGGATACGATGAGGGTGGCCAGCTTACGGAAGCTGTACGACGAAGACCCTATTCGGTTATTTTGCTCGACGAAATTGAGAAAGCCCACCCCGATGTATTTAACATTCTTCTCCAAGTACTGGACGATGGTCGGTTGACGGATAACAAAGGTCGAACGGCGAATTTCCGAAATACGATTATTATTATGACATCCAACATTGGTGCCCACCTTATTCAGGAGCGGTTTGCTGAGTTAAGAGATGATAATCGAGATGAAATTGAGGCGAAAACTAAATCGGAGGTATTCGATTTGTTAAAACGATCTATACGTCCTGAGTTCTTAAATCGTATAGACGAGATAATCATGTTCAAACCTCTTGGACGAGATGAGATTCGAGGTATTGTCGATATTCAATTTCGCTCCATTCAGGAAAGATTGGCCGAACAAGGAGTTACTTTAGTAGCAAGTTCAAAGGCATTGGATTGGCTGGGAGAGATTGGTTACGACCCAAGTTTTGGAGCAAGACCATTAAAACGAGTCATTCAACGAGAAGTGCTCAACCCGCTTTCAAAAGAAATTTTAGCAGGAAATATTTCGAACGACAGTAAAATCGAATTGGACATTGACGAAAAGAAACGTTTTGTGTTTAAGAATGGGTAAATTGATTGCCTCCAAGTCACTTGGTTTACAAACGAATGGAAAATCTACTCAATGAAATTCGGAAATGCACACTATGTGCCAAGCACCTACCTCTTGGCCCAAATCCAATCGTTAACGCACATAGAAATGCCCGGTTGATCATTATTGGTCAGGCGCCTGGAACCAAGGTGCATCAAAGTGGTATACCCTGGGATGACGCCAGTGGGAAGCGGTTAAGAGAATGGCTGAATATGGAGCCTGAACAATTCTACAATTCGGATAAAATTGCCATTATCCCCATGGGTTTTTGTTATCCGGGAAAAGGGAATTCGGGTGATTTACCACCTCGACCCGAATGTGCTCCTGAGTGGCATAAAACGTTGTTCGACAAAATGCCCAGGGTAGAATTGATCCTGCTTATTGGCTTATACGCTCAAAAGTACTATTTAGGAAAAGAGGTGAAACGAAACTTAACGGAAACCGTCAGGAATCGAGAAGAGTATTTGCCTCGTTTTTTTCCAATGCCCCATCCATCACCAAGAAATAGACTTTGGTTACGAAAAAATGAGTGGTTTGAAATGGATGCTATTCCTGAGCTTCAGCTTCGGGTGCAAGAGGTAATGGCCAGTTAAATGTGTTCTAATGAGGCAATGAGAACGTCCTATTTGCGTTAACTATTCAATGAAAAAGACGCTTACCCTGGTCTCACTAATTGGTATATGCCTGTTTCTTGTTGGGTTTTTTAAAATGGACTCAAACCCGACGAACTCAACTCGATCAGTCGAAACGGTCAAAGACACCTTAGATTCAATACCCAAAAAGGCAGGGATTGATACGGCATTTTTCCATTTACAAATGGAAGCAAAAGCAAGCTACAGTATAACAAAAGCATCTATTGCCAGCGACCGAATGCAGCTCTGGATAGAATATCAACGAGCGGAGTCGGACTCTGGCCGTAAACGGGTCTTGCAAAAGGCCTCTGATTTGCTGGAAACATCGTTAATAAATCAGGTCTTTCCTTTTTGGTACGGTACACCCTGGAGTTTTGAAGGTCATACCAATTCACCACGCAAAGGGGAGGTGGCATGTGGTTATTTTGTCTCTACCACCCTCAAACATATTGGTTTCAATTTGAATCGATATCGATTGGCGCAACAAAACCCGCAAAATGAAGCATTGTCTATCAACCTGTCAGATAGTTTGATTCAGTTTGATAACATTACCGTTACAGAGCTTAGGCAGACGTTACTAACCGATTTCGCTGACGGATTGTATTTTGTCGGTTTAGAGAGTCATGTTGGGTATTTACTTATTCGAAATGGAGAAGTGTTTTTTATCCATTCCAACTATATAGGTGATGGGGGAGTAGCGGTTGAGTTAGCCCTCGAGTCGGCGGCTTTCCCGAGCTCCACGTATTACATCGCATCGATCTCTACCAATCCCGCCTTGATGATAAATTGGTTGAACAATACCCAGATAGAAGTGAAGATGTCTGATTGATAAAGGTTGAAATCCAACGCATCGTAGGTCAATAGAAACTTCCTGTTTTCTAGAAATGTATACGACAAGAAAGAGGTAATTAGGCTTGTTTGGCTATACCAAATTCCTTCAGCACATCCTGTAAAATTTTAATATCCTTAGGTGTCGTTTCATCGCCATACGTAATGGTAACTATTCCCATACGCCCATCAGAAACAACTACTTTTTGAAACTGAGTATAGACAATATCAAGGTCAACATCTTTACCAAATAGATTGGTGAGTTTAGCTCTGTACCACTGCGTACCAATAGTTGTTCCAACTCGTACCTGTCTTTTGCCAATTATGTTTTGCATATCTGCCGTTTGGGCATGGGCGCTATCCAAATAATCTGCAAGTGTCATATTAAGTTGAGGCAACGGGTCAGCCAATAATTGAATGACAATTGTGGGAGTAGTTTCTTTGTAGTCAGTTGCTAATGACGTAAAAAGCAACATCGAAGGGTAAAATTCTTTCGAAAATTCTTCAGATGCCAACATGGATTGGATTTCATGATTATAAGATTCTAATAATTCGACGGGTGAATTCAATTGAATCTCTGTCTTAAGAGGAGAATCATTAACAACATCGACGTCTCTAATAATTTCGGTGTCGATCTTTTTTGGTAAAACTTGGGTTGGACTCTTTTTAAGCCCAAATAGGGAATAAAATAGAGCCGTGATTGTAATGCCAATCTCAATAATGAAGGTAATAAATAGAGGTTTTTTAAACGATACTTCCAGGTCACCGAGACCAAAAAATAAACTTAAAATCGTTAGAGTTGTAACAACAACATAGAGTACAATAAGTACGTAAAACAGTACCCATCTCATTTTATTATTTTGACTGGTGCTCATGCTTATATTGTTTATGATTAAAGTGCGAGTTGATCCATTTTTGTTGAAGATAGGAAATTGAAATGAGTTTGATTCAAAATAGACGTTATTGAACTAAAAATGGCTAATAGTGACTAGTTAGACTAGTGCAATTATCAGAATAACGGTGTAGTCAAGGCAAAATTGGCCCTTGGTGTTTACAAAGTCTATCTAGTCAAAATCACATAGTCCTTAAGCAATTGCTTTAAGAAATCGGTATGCGTCTTTTCCGAGTGTTTGATGTCAAAGCTCACTTCGAATTTATTGCTCATTTCTTGTATTAACCCCTGGTAGGTTTTGATGCCCGGATATTTCTGGTTTCTTGATAAAATTCGTTTGACTACCAACATATTGGTTTCGGGGATGGTCTTAACCTGAGGGTATTTAGGCGTATAGCTTTTGGAATTGGTAATGCCTAGAATGTCATTCAAATGATATCCCGATAATTGTTTCTTTTTTACCACCATGGTGTCAGCCATTTTATCTCCCAATCGCTGGCCTTTATCAGACGTACTTACCGACGACATGGCAACGGCACCAAAGCTGCCATAAATGTCTACCCATCGGAGGGCCCATCGACGGAAATAATCAACAAATTCGGGTTGGCCACCATCTACTTTAATCACCTTGATGCCAACAATTGCCTTTCCCGGCGTTTGACCTCTTAAAAGTACTTCGAAGATTAAACTGTAAAACCAAAGCACAAGGGTCACCAAAAAATACTGCCAACCAACGGATGGATAATAAGCATAGTAGACGAGAATAGCCGGAATCGTGAAAAGAATTAAATCTATAATGAACCCAATAATTCGATCCATTAAGGTGGCAAGTTTAACCTGAATAACCACATTTTGAGTTGTGGTAATTTCTATTGTTCGCATTAAAAATTTTATCTACTTTTTCGGACTCAAATGAAGGAATCCGAATTTATCGACCAAAATAAGGATAAGTGGCTTGAATACGAAAGTATTATTAAGCAGAACCAAACCGACCCAGATAAACTTAGCGAAGTTTTTATCCAGGTTACGGATGATTTAAGCCACAGCAGATCGAACTATCCCAACCGTTCGGTTCGAGTCTATCTCAACGATTTAGCCAGTAAAATATTTGATAAACTGGGCAAGCGAAAGAAGCTGAATTTTAAGGTGATCAAAGAATTCTACGGAATTGAGGTGCCTCAGCTCATGTATATCGCTCGAAAAGAAATGCTCATTTCTTTTCTAGTATTTATTTTATCAATGGCCATAGGCGTGTATTCCTGCATTCAAAACCCAGAATTTGCATCGGTGGTTTTGGGCGAGAGCTATGTAGAAATGACCAAAGAAAACATTGCAAAAGGGGAAGCGATGGCTGTGTATACCGGTGGCAGTGGATGGGAGGGGTTTTTACGGATTTTGAAAAACAACGCGAGGATTGACGTAATGATGTTGGGTCTTGGGCTGTTTTTTAGTTTTGGTGCCCTTTGGGTTCTTGTGCGAAACGGTATTATGGTCGGGGTGTTTCAGTTCTTTTTCTACCAGCACGGTGGACTTCACGATTCGCTGTTAACCATTTGGCTGCACGGAACCGTCGAAATAACTACAATTGCTTTAATGGGTGGTGTTGCACTGCTTGCAGGCAGAGGCTTACTTTTTCCTGGAAACTATACCCGTTATC
>CAYZWM010000198.1:0-8005 GCA_964482155.1 uncultured Chitinophagaceae bacterium
TAAAGATGTTCACTATAGACCGCTAACAAAAGAACGATGGACGGTAAAAACAAATGACTTCCTCCGATTTTTATGAGCGCTATAAAACCTAGAAAAATCCATAGGGCAATAATGGCGTAAACACCGAATTGGATGTCTCTGTTACTTTCTTCGAGCTTGAGACTCAATTCAGATTGAATATCATCCGTCGACGACACCTTTATCTTGAAATAGTCATTCTTTCTAAGATTAAACTTTCGCTTCTGAGAAGTCCCATATTCTACGTTAGCAGAATCGACAGGATAACCGTTTACAAGGAATATTATTTTGCAATTTCGGCCCTCTAATTTTGCAGAAGCCTTGACCAATAGTTTGCAGGTCTCGCCGATTAACAGCTCGGCCTGGGTATCTCCAGCCTTTTGTACAAAATCTATAACCCCATCATAATCAACCACATACCCGTCAACATCTTCCGTTTGATTGTTAAATGCATAGCTCGGTTTTTCGAAGGTTTTGAAGGCCTTGTTATACGGCTTGAGAATGTAAATAAGGACAATACACGTGAGTGCGAACCATGCCAAATACACCCATCTGGGGATTCCTGATCGTGATCTTGAATTGGTATTTTCTTTACTCGACGTAGTCAATTGGACGTATTATTGGCAAACATACAACATACCAATTATCCAATGCAGGGAAACTATCGTGGATATTTTTCAAAATATCGAACTCTGATTTTTGTCTTTAGACCATTTAGGTCACCTTTGCTGCTTTAGAATACCCATGTTACAAATACAACAGATTCGAGCAGACTTTGACACGATAAACAATCGTTTGTCGAAACGCGGAAAAGACTTTGAAGCCGAGTTGAAAAATGCACTTCAACTTGATGACAAACGAAAAAGCACACAAACCGAACTCGATAGCTCACTAGCAGAAATGAACGCCATTTCGAAGCAAATCGGTATTTGTTTTAAAGAAGGCAAACGAGAAGAAGCTGAAGCTTTAAAGGCGAAAACAGCTGATATAAAAGAGAATTCTAAAAACCTGGAAACGGTATTAAAAGCTGTCGTTGAGGATTTAACTTCTGCATTAACTCAGATTCCGAATGCCCCGCACTCCTCCGTTCCTACAGGGAAAACACCAGAAGACAATGAGATTATTCATACCCACGGTGAATTGCCACAACTTGACCAGAAACTTCCGCATTGGGAATTGACTGACAAGTATGACTTGATAGACTTTGAACTGGGTGTTAAGGTTACGGGTGCTGGTTTTCCAGTGTATAAGGGCAAGGGCGCACGACTACAACGCGCGTTGATCAACTTTTTCCTGGACCAGGGTTTGGAGATGGATTATCAGGAAGTACAACCTCCTATATTTATCAATGAGGCCTCTGGTTTTGGCACCGGTCAACTTCCGGATAAAGAAGGTCAGATGTACCATATGACCGTTGATAATTTATATGCAATTCCAACCGGTGAAGTACCCATTACGAATCTATACCGCGATGTGATTGTAAAGAAAGAAGATCTACCGATTAAAAATATAGGATATACACCGTGCTTTCGACGTGAAGCAGGTAGTTACGGTAAAGATGTCCGCGGTTTGAATCGATTGCACCAATTCGATAAAGTGGAAATTGTTCAAATCACCCATCCTGACAAATCCTATGAAACGCTTGAAGTTATGAGCACGTACGTACAGGATCTTCTCAAAAAACTGGGCTTACCTTTTCGGGTGCTTAAGCTTTGTGGAGGAGACATGGGCTTTACCAGTGCGTTGACCTACGACATGGAAGTGTTTTCTGCAGCTCAGGAAAAGTGGCTTGAAGTGAGTTCCGTTTCGTGCTTTGAAACGTATCAAACAAATCGTTTAAAACTTCGGTTTAGAAATGATGCGGGTAAAACTCAATTGGCACATACATTAAATGGGAGTGCACTTGCGTTACCCAGAATAGTTGCTGCACTTTTGGAGAATAACCAAACACCTGAAGGCATCAATATGCCAGACGTATTGCACCCTTATTTAGGGTTTAAGCGGATCGATTAAATCTACAGACCGTTAGGCGGGTTGTCTAATTTGAGCTTCGATAATGGTTAACCAATGGTTAAAAAGCTCCTTTTCATACTGTAGTATCACCTTGGCGTGTTCTTCCCAGTTGGGTAAACCACCTTCCAGAGATAAAATCATTTCACGCAGATGGCCTTCTTCTTCTTTGATGATATTGTATACTGACACCTTGCTATCCGCACGTTTTAAAACAGACTGATAAATTGGGTACAACTCATCTGCTCGCATTTCAATGGCGTATGTTACCAATAGATATGCCAGTTGTTTCATCGCGCTCCCCTGAATACCCAATTCTTGTTTTAAATACCGAGCCGCGTAGATATCAAGCTTAGGTAAATATTGAAAACTATCGTATCCACCTAACACTTCATCTTGTCCGTAAAATTCGCAGCTATCCTTTTCTACACGGGCAATCATATTTTTCAAATAAAATGCATGCCGATGCTCTTCTGCAGCGTGTTTCAATACCGTGATATCCACCTGATTGGAATGCTCATATTTCGAGATTTTACGAGCACCACAATTTTCCATGTACGAAAGCGTATTTAACCACTTGGCATGTAAACTGTTGTCATTAACAATATCGACTAATAAGGATTCAATCATGTATTTCCTGAATTGGGCTGCAAAGCTAACCTACTATCTTACTTTTTAAAATGGGTATCGCTATCTAGCGAACTTATCATCACTCTGCTTAACGTATTAAGTTCATCTTCAAGCATAAGGTACGGTGGCATAATGTAAATTAAATTTCGAAAAGGTCTAATCCAGACCTTATTTCGAACAAAATACTCTTGAATGACAGCGACATTGATCACGTCAGTACACTCAATTACGCCTATTGCTCCTAAGATTCGAACCTCTTTTACTCTTGGATGGTCCTTTACAACTGAAAGGCCTTGAACCAAAATGCGTTCAATCTCATTAACCTTAGCTTTCCAGTCGTACGATTCGAGTAAACGGATACTTGCTAGCGACACGCTGCAAGCCAATGGGTTGGCCATAAAAGTTGGACCGTGCATTAACACACCGGCCTCACTTTCACAAATAGTATGGGCTACATGATGCGTACATAACGTTGCTGCCATAGTCATTGTTCCACCCGTTAAGGCCTTACCTAAACACATGATGTCTGGCGATATTTGTGCGTGATCGGCTGCGAACATTTCCCCTGTTCTTCCAAATCCCGTGGCAATTTCGTCCAGAATAAGTAATACATCATATTGGTTACACAACTCCTTCAGTTTCTTAAGGTATTGGGGCGAATAAATGCGCATACCGCCCGCACCCTGAACCACCGGCTCCAAAATAAAAGCCGCTACATGTTGGGCATGTTCCTCAAAGTTCTTTTCCAAAGAGTCGATGTCTTCTAGGTAAAGATCTTCGCTAAACGGAGTTTGGGGTTCATTTATAAAAATGTGATTGGGCATTAGGTGATTAAATAGATGGTGCATACCACCCACTGGGTCACAAACTGACATCGCACCAAAGGTATCTCCATGATATCCCTTACGTACCGTCATCAACTTCGTTTTCGACGTATTATTTCGGGCTACCCAATATTGAAAAGCCATTTTTATAGCTACTTCAACAGAAACGGAACCACTGTCGCACAAGAACACCTTATCCAGGCCTTTAGGCGTGATTTCAACCAGTTTCTGACAGAGATCGATCGCTGGTTGATGGGTTATCCCACCAAACATGACATGAGCCATTGTATCGAGTTGCCCCTTTATGGCCTTGTTTAACGCCTCTTGATTATATCCGTGTATAGCACACCACCAGGACGCCATTCCATCGAGTAGCTTCTCCCCACTCTCTAGAGTCAAATACATTCCTTTTGCCGATTTAACAGGGTAAACAGGCAAGGGATCTGTTAAGGATGTATATGGATGCCAAATGTGATCTTGATCAAAGGCTTTTTGCGATTCGCTCAGCATGCACTTTTATTTCTTGTTTTTCTACCGACGGTAGGTTTGGAATTTCTATGTAATTGTCGATTCCTGAACATTCAAGAATGACGTCTCGACTTGAAGCAACGATATCTCCATTAAAGACAAGTGCTTTTATTGGAATATCATGGTTACGAAGGCATTCAATACTCAATAAGCTGTGATTAATACTACCAAGGTAATAGTTCACGACAAGAATGACGGGGTATTGCCATTTTTTCAGCAAGTCAATGTTTAGAAAATTAGCTGACATGGGAACCATTAAACCTCCTGCCAGTTCAATAATCAGTGAATTGTCTACGTTGGGAACTTGAATCTGTGTTGGGTCAATCTGTACACCATCTGCTTTCGCCGCGGCATGTGGTGAGAGCGGCTCATTCAATCGATAAGCCTCTTTGTGAAACGTTGATTGTGAATTGCTTATTAATCCCCTAACCACATCCGTATCTGAATCCGTTAAGCTTCCAGACTGTATCGGCTTCCAATAATCTGCGGACAAAGCCTCAACCACGATTGCGGAAACAATCGTTTTCCCAACTTCAGTAGATATTCCTGCTATGACGTAGGTCTTGCTCACGGTTTCAATGTATTAACTAATTTTCTTATTTCTTCCCGACTGTTATACGCGTGCAGGCAAATTCGAATCCGCTCTGAACCAATTGCTACTGTAGGGCTTCGTATAGACAGAGCCAGAATTCCATTTGATCGCAGTTTTTCGGACAACATCAGAACCCGATCGTTGTCGTCAATTTGGATTGCTTGAATTTGAGAATCTGATTGGATGTGGGGCAAATTGCTTTCTTGAATGCATTGCTTAAAAAAAGTCACGTTGCTTTTTAGTAAGCTCCGTTGATTACCGGATTCACGTACTAAATCATAGGCCACAGACAAACCCAAAACCTGGTGTAAACTGATTCCTGTGCTGTAAATAAACGATCTTGATTTATTGATTAGGAACTGCTTAAGAATGGACGAGCCAAGAATTGCTCCGCCCTGATATCCAAACGCTTTGCCGTGAGTGACAATACGAGCAAAAATCGTTTTCTCTAAGCCTAGTTCGTTTAATAGTCCTTGTCCATATTCGCCATACACCCCAACAGAGTGTGCTTCATCTACAATTAAATGGGCATCATACTGGTCGCATAATTGATGAATGGCTTTTAAGTCTGACAGACCTCCATTCATGGAATATAAGCTTTCAACAACGACAAATTTCTCTCCGTTAGCTTGAGCTAGACGCGTTTGTAGGTGCGATAAGTCGTTGTGTTTAAACTTCAATCTTTGGGCAAAACTTAACCGGGCTGAATCAATCAAACTTGCATGACACAACTCATCCAAAATCAAGGTATCGCCCTTGTGGGCTACGGTTGAAAGTAAACCCAAATTGGCCTGATAACCGGTCGGAAAAACCAGGGCAGAATCTACGTCGTGAAATTTTGAAATCTTTTGCTCCAGTTGGTCAATTTCCGGGTTGTTGCCGGTTAATAATCTTGAACCAGATGAACCTGAACGGGAAGTTTTTTCTGCGAGTTCAAGAAATCGATCATGAAACAATGTTGACCTGGCCAGTCCGAGATAATCGTTCGAACTAAAGTCAATTAAGTCACCTTGATTTACAAGACTTCTTATCAACCCTTTGTTCGTCAAATCATCAAGTTGTGACTTCAGGAACTTCACGAGTCAGCGAACTCCTTTTTTTCTGTTACGTGTTTAGATTCCATGGGTTCGATACCAAAAAATCCAAACATATCGAGGTCTTCATTGAATTCAGGATTCGGGGTTGTGAGCAATTTGTCTCCTGCAAAGATTGAGTTTGCACCTGCCAAAAAGCAAAAACCTTGTTCAAGTCTTGATCGCTCTAACCTTCCAGCTGATAATCGTACCATAGAGGCCGGCATAACAATTCTGGCCGTTGCTATCATTCGAAGTAAGTCTTCAAATGGAACCTGTCCCTGATCTGCGAGTGGCGTACCTTCTACGGGTACTAATGTATTAATTGGAACGGATTCTGGATGTGGTTGAAAACCACTTAAGGTAATAAGCATCTTGAGTCGATCGTCTATAGACTCGCCCATTCCAATAATCCCACCTGAACATATAGTCATCTTCGCTTTCCGCACATTTTTCAATGTGTTCAAGCGGTCTTCAAATTTTCGAGTAGATATAATATCCTCGTAATATTCTGGAGAGGTATCAATGTTGTGATTGTACGCATAAACGCCAGCCTCTGACAGTTTTTTGGCCTGATCCTCCGTGAGCATACCCAGGGTACAACATACTTCCATGTCAAGTTTGTTAATACCTTTAACCATGTCGAGTACCTTGTCAAAATCGCTGTTGTCACGAACTTCTCGCCATGCAGCACCTAAGCACATCCGGCTTGCACCTGAATCTTTAGCCTCTTTTGCACGAACCAATACATCATCAACATCCATCGTTTTGTGAACGTCTATGTCGGTATTGTATCTAGCCGCCTGTGGGCAGTAGGCGCAATCTTCTTTGCAACCACCAGTCTTTATAGACAGTAAACTACTCACCTGCACTTTGGATGAATCATGATACTGACGATGTACACTGGCTGCTTCAAATACCAAATCCAACAAAGGTTTTTGGTAAATCTCCTGGAGTTCAGCAAGTGTCCAATCGTGTTTTATTTCGCTCATAAAAACTACTTATTTGAGTCCACAAATATGGTAAATATTCCCGTTCGATGTACAACTCATTTGACCATTAGATATCGACAATTATCCCACCATGCCCCTAGCGTATTCGAAATACCAAAACGGCCATAAAATCAACATGTTACAGGTCAACAGCCCATTTCTTTATCAGTCGAACGCTTGGGTAAAGTTGGTTTAATTTTTGAATATAATCGGTTGGAAAATACCTTGGGTTTCTGGCAAACTGCTTAGAAACAACTATTTCATCTACAAATCCATGTTCAATGGCATTGCGATCTGCCGTTATTTCGGCCTGTTTTAAAAATGGCTCGGAGAAATAATATTTCGCCCCAAACCAAATCAAATTCCAACTGGATCGCTGTTTATAATCTAAAATATGACCAAGTTCATGGGCCAACCATCCCACAATAACGTTCGCTGGAACTCGACCACCTTCAATTTTGGTATTCTCCGTAAAAAACTTCTGTTTCATTATGATCTGGTAGCGCCGGTTTGACCTGTATTTTAACAAGGTCAAAAACAAGGGCTGAGCGAGCATGAACGATTGGCTCGAAATCTCCCCCCATTTAAACTCAATATTGACATCTTTTAGCTCAGGATACCCCCTTAAAACCGTTTGTACTTCTTCCGAAATTACTAATGGATATGTATGTCTTTCTAACAAGATGATAACCCAAAGTTAATCCTTTGCAAAAAAGTATAAAAACAGGAGGTACACCTTAAGGCAATTCGATATCTTTGAACAATGGGTTTTGCCGTGAAAAAATTAGTCTTTATCAGCTTATGTATGGGTTTGTTTTCAAACTTGAGCTTTGGTCAAATTAACCAGCCTTGTGTTGATAGCACGCGTATTGATCCGTTTTTTCAATGCAACGAGCCAAGTTTTCTGCCTGTATGCGGTTGCAATGGCAAAACGTACAGAAATGAATGCGTTGCCTTCAGAAACGGCGGCGTAAATCTTATCAGCCACGATGGCGTTTGTTATAACGACTACTTCTTTGCCGACCTATACCCAAATCTTGTTTCGGATTATATTAACCTGTACATCCAGTTTTACGACAAGGGGCCAACAACCATACAGATTCGAAATACGTATGGCAGTTTGTTGTTAAGTCAAAATTATTTATCCCTTACATCAAGGCAGTTTACCTTTGATGTGGTTAGTTACAAACCCGGCTTATATTATCTTTTTGTGGTGTCTGGAGATGTATATTCCGTGCTTAAATTTATGAAATTTTAGCGTATGCGTTTAGCGACAATTCATACCGGTAATTTTAAACTCGATGGTGGAGCCATGTTTGGTGTTGTGCCAAAGGTAAT
>CAYZWM010000199.1:0-7954 GCA_964482155.1 uncultured Chitinophagaceae bacterium
GAAATCAAAAGGACTATTCTCATGACTCAAAAATAGCAGAAATTGTTCCAAAGTAGTTTGGTTTGGTTTTTGAATTTATAGCATAAGAAACACAGCGCTTAATGGCTGAGCCATTGTAGTCCGTGAGTTTCGGAAATTAGAACACCAATTAATGTATAGATTATGAGACAAGTACTTTTACCAATAGCAATTTTATTAGTCATCACCCTGGGTCTTAACAGCTGTTCGGACGACATCGTTATCAATAATGGAATTCCAACAGCCAGCGTCTCCTACGACTTTTGGGCAGGAGCTCGAAATGTTGAAGTGGATGGAGAAATTTTTAATGACGGAAGCACGTTTATCGAATCGGTTGAATTGGAAATCGTTATGTACGACGAGTTTGGATATTACCTAAACTCTGTGTTTCAGACCTTTTGGGTCGAAATGGAGCCACAACGTAGCTTTTTATTTTCTACCGACCTCCGAGAGCCAGCGGTTTACGACGTTGATGTTATTATACACAACATTCGATAGCTCGAAATAATCAAAACATTTTGTGTGGTAAGAGGTTACCTTTGCACCTGATTTTTGATCAATATGTTTGGATTTTTTAAGAACAAGACGATGGGTAAGGAAACATGGGAAGAGCTCCAGTCCGTTTCTCAATTAGATGACATTGTCGAGGAGTCAAAAAAACACCCTGTAGTTCTGTTTAAACACAGTACGCGGTGTAGCATAAGTCATATGGCAAAGTCAAGGCTAGAAGGAAGTACGTCTGAAACGACGCCTAAAATTTATTATCTTGATCTAATCCGATTTAGAGAGGTTTCCAATGCAATAGCTTCCCGATTTGGCATAGAACATCAAAGTCCTCAGGTTATTTTATTGAAAGATGGACAGCCTATTTATAATGCTTCTCACGGAGCCATAAACATGAACAATATTACAGCGTATGGATGATATGAGTCTAATAACCACCCACATTGCCATGACCAAAGATATGGGTGTGCATGGAAATCTTTTTGGAGGGATTATGATGGCATGGATTGACGAGGCAGCCTCTGTGATGGCTTGCCAGGTGTGTCACTCTCCGAATATGGTAACGGTTAAGATTGAAGAACTCATTTTCCAAAAAAAGGTAAAAGTGGGCTTTTTGATCAAAATTTATGGAAAAGTGGCGGAAATAGGTAGATCGTCCATAGCGATGGCAATCGAAGCGCGGAAAGAAAGTGTGTATAGTGGGGAAGAAGACCTTGTTTTGTCTACCAGCATAACCTTCGTCCGTCTCGATGAGGGAGGCGACCCTACGCCGATTCCATCAACGGTACGGGAGCGATTTAAGCACCTAAACAAGTATTCAAAGTAAAAACCGAACCGTTTTTCCTCCTTATCCTTTTTTGCAATACTTTTGAAGCCCTCAAATAGTCGAGATTTATACAATTAATATCTTCAATAATGTCCAATACAGATCAACTTAAAAATACGACCTTATCTCATGTACATGAAGCTTTAGGAGCCAAAATGGTGCCTTTTGCGGGCTACAACATGCCGGTACAGTACACCAACCTTCGCGAAGAGCATATGGCCGTTCGAAATTCTGTAGGCATGTTCGATGTATCCCATATGGGTGAATTTGTGGTTAAAGGAGAAGGCGCAACCCCATTACTCGAGTGGATTACGTCTAACGACATCGGTAAGTTGGTTAATATGCAGGCGCAATACAGCTGTTTGCCAAACAAAACGGGTGGCATTGTCGACGACTTGATCGTATACAAATGGGATAACAACGAGTATTATCTCGTAGTGAATGCCAGCAACATTGAAAAGGACTGGAACTGGATTGTAAGCCAAAACGAAGAAAAGGGTTTTGGAGCAGAGCTGGAAAACATATCGGAGGGTCTATCCTTGTTAGCTGTTCAGGGGCCAAACGCTGAGAAGTTAATTCAGAAATTGACCGACGTAGACCTAAGTGCCATTGAATTTTACCATTGGGGAACAGGCAAAGTAGCCGGACTAGACGATATCATTATTTCCAATACAGGGTATACGGGTTCAGGTGGATTTGAACTGTATGTTTGGAATAAGGATGCCGAAGCAATGTGGAATGCAATTATGGAAGCAGGCAAGGAGTTTGACATCATTCCGTGTGGATTAGGTTGTAGAGATACGTTACGATTAGAAAAAGGATTTTGCCTTTACGGCAACGATATTAATGACGAAACGTCGCCAATAGAGGCCGGATTAGGTTGGATAACCAAGTTTGACAAGCCTTTTGTAAACTGGGAACATCACGCAAAAATTAAAGCAGACAAACCAGCTAAACGATTGGTTGGGTTTGAAATGATCGACCGTGGAATTCCAAGGCAGCACTATCCAATTTTGGATGGAGATGGAAACACAATTGGTGAAGTGACCAGTGGGACGCAGAGTCCATCCTTAAATAAGGCCATTGGTATGGGGTATGTGGCTCGAGGGTTTGGTAAAAAAGAAACTGAGATTTTTATAGAAATTAGAGGCAAAGCGGTAAAAGCACAAGTAACGAAGATGCCGTTTATGTAGCCTAAAATGAGATTTGATCTAAAAGCCCTTTACGAACGTGAAGGGTTTTTTTTGTGCTAAATGTATTCATCCCAATGAAATATGTACTTGAGTACAGACGATGCTATTTTCGGTTTGGAGTCCTTTGGTGTTTAAGTAGTGAATAGTAACTTCGACCTACAATCCGTGAACGTATCCGAAAGCCATTAGGTCAACTTAAGGGTTTTCAATCGAAACTATGAGAAAACAATATCATATACTCAATGGCGATTCATTAAAAGAGCAGTTTCCTGAAAACGTTGAAGGTGAGATTATTGTATCGCGCGAATGTTTGGTTGATGGTGATATAAAGGGACGTAATTTAACCGATCTGTTTCAGTCAAGAGCCCATTTTATTAGCGATAATTATGAGGGTTTTAGCGTTCAGGATTATTACGAAAAAACGGTTCCAGAATTTCAAAAAATACGAAACATAACAGATGGTGCAGACATTAACCTTTGGTTTGAGGACGACTTGTTTTGTCAGGTAAATTTATGGTTCACAATCAATCTGTTAAATCAGTCTTCTCTCAATAACCTCATTTTCCTAATTAGACCAAAAACAAGGAGCCCATATAGTTTTGGAGACCTCAATAAGGCAGAATTAAGTTCAGTTTATAAGAACAGAATCTTACTGACGGAACTTGACCAATTGGCCGGCCTTTGGACCTCCTATCAAAATGATAATACGGAATCATTGCTAAAAACGGCTAGAGAATTGGAGGAAAAGTACCCCTTCATCCTTCCTGCGGTTAATGCCCATATTGAGCGAATTCCGAGTGAAGGGAGTTTGGGAAGACCTGGTTTGGCTCTTGTCCAAATAATGAACGACCTAAAGACCGAACAATTTGAATTGATATTTAAGGAATTTAGCAAGCGAGAACCTATATATGGTTTTGGTGATTTACAGGTCAAACGACTCTTAGATGAATTAAAAAACATTGGCCAACAAGAAGAAACTACATAGTTTTGGCTTATGAGTAGAAATGCGAAAAACAAAATCGTGTTTTAGGAAAAACGAGAGCATGATTTAATGAAAAAATGAACTGATTGATATGTTGACCGCTTCGAAAATCTATAAAATGTACTTTTGGGCTGCAATTCTATATGCAATTCCTTTGGTGTTCCTTGGGTTGTTTATACTGGATGATTTGGGGTCAGGTAAATCGGAAATGTTATACTGGGTGATCTTTCTCGTTGGCATGTTCCCTGCCGGGTTTATTGGTCTAATAATTTCCATAGTTGGATTAAGAAAATCCAAAAAATCTCGCGATATGTTGAATCTAAACATCGGAATTTGGGTATTTTTTGCTGCGGTACTTATGACCGTGGGAGGTGTACTTGGTTGCGGGTTGATTTATGTGCTAATTGAGGTGTGAAAATAATTGAGATAAAAAACAAATGACTAAAACGAATAACTTTTTACTAAAAATCGGAACACTTCAAACGGTGTTAATGGGTGTCTATCATTTTTATATCCCGTACCAGTTTAAGTGGGGAACGTATCTTGAACAAAAAAGTGCAACGATTAACTGGTCTCTATTTTCATTAAATAATTACTTCAGTTTTAACCTGTTAGTCCTGGCTTTGTTCCTTGGATACTATGTGTTTAAAAAGAGAGACCAAATAGAGGTAATTAAGGTATTAACCGCGATAATTTTCTTGTTTTGGGTTTTTAGTTCAGTATATCAATTGATTGAACCGATGCCTTTACCGCAACATTTGACCTGGATAGGGTTTGTATTGATCGGAGTTGCTATCACCAACGCGGTCATATTCTTCCTTCCTCTAAAGGCGTTATTAAAAAGAGATTAATACCAGGACACCCGAATCAAATGAATGAACATCGTTTAAGGAATGTAGGACGGACAAAGATCAATCTTACTGGAATTATATTAATTCTTGTTCTTGGTAGCTTTGGATGTCAATCTCAGATGAAAAAGCAAATGACGGAGAAGAATAACAACCCAGTTTTATGCGACCCTGAAAAAGGAATATGTGAAATTGTTACCACGGATTCTGCGTCGCATGAACATACTCTGACGGAACTGAAAAAACCGGTTAAAATTATTTACTTCACCGATCCCATTTGTTCGTCGTGTTGGGGCATTGAACCGCAGCTCAGAAAACTCAAGCTTGAATATGGCACCAGTATTGAAATTGAATATCGAATGGGTGGACTGTTAAAAGACTGGAGTTATAACAGTGGAGGAATTAGTAAACCTTCGGATGTTGCTCATCATTGGGACGAAGTGTCCGCCTATTATGATATGCCAATTGATGGTGACGTCTGGTTAGAAGATCCGTTGAGTTCATCATACCCTCCATCTATTGCGTTTAAAGCAGCTCAAATGCAAGATGAAGTAAAAGCCATAAAATTTTTAAGAAGAATACGAGAGATGGTGTTTCTAGAGAAAAAGAACATTACGAAATGGGAACATCTAAGCACCGCAGGAAGTGAAGTGGGGCTGGATACGATAAAACTAAAAACAGATTACGAAGGTCGGGCTCAGGAGTTATTTCAAACTGATCTTGAACTAGCCAAAAGTATGGGCGTAAGAGGTTTTCCAACATTGTTTTTTAGAGATAGTCTCAACAATCAACAGGTGGTTTATGGTTTTAGACCTTACGAGACGTTTGAGGAATCTGTCCTTAAAAGTTTCCCGAACGCCGTCAAAACCAACTACGATACCTCCTGGGAAACGTTGTTCAGTACACACCCCACCTTGACCACCCGAGAGTTTTCAGAATTGAGTGGTTTAGCAAAACAAGAATGTGAAACCCTGTTGCAAGACCTGGTCGATTTGAAAGAATTGAAAACGATATCAACCAAAAATGGCATCTTGTGGGTAAGGCGATCGTAAGGGAAAAAGTTAAATGGAGGTTATGTTAACGTTGTAGATTATCATTGACTAATATGAAAGATCAGAACTATAGGCCAAATCAGGTATGCACCTATTTGTTGACGGCTTTAGGCGTTGTTTTTCTACTCAGTTCTTGTGTTGAGAAAAGTGATTCAGAAACTACGACAGAGATCGGCGTCATCCCATTGCCTGATGACCTCACAAAAATACAATCTACCCACCTGGAACCCATTTTAGACATGCTAGGCGATGCTCAACTAATAGCCATGACTGAAGGGAGTCACTTTGCAAACGAGCCCTTGGATTTTCGCAATGAGTTGGTGAAATTCCTGGTTAAGGAAAAGCGAATAGACGTGGTTGCATTTGAATCGGGTGTTATAGAATCGAGGCACCTTTTTGAATATGTTAATGGTAAAGACGGTGATATTGATCAAATATTGACTCAGGGCTTGTCCTGGAACTTTCATAAACTTCCACAGAATAGAAAACTGATCGAATGGCTTCGTGACTACAACATAGACACAACCAACCTCCATAAGGTAAAATTGTACGGTTTTGATATCCCCGGAAGTCCATTGAACCCGATGGTAGAAAGAAAGATCAACACCGCTATTACGACGGCTTTAACCTATTTAAAGGAGGTAGATGTCACGGCATGGGAGGAATATGAAAACAGGTTAAAACCATTTATGAGCCACATTCATATTAATTATTTTGACCCAAACGACAGTACAAGTCATTATATGGAACTGGATAAATCACAACGGAATGAACTTACGGGTATCGTTAATGACCTGATTAAGGTCTATGAATTAAACGAGATTAGATACACCAATAGTTCGTCAAAAGAAGATTACAACTGGGCCTATCGATCTGCCATTTGCTCAAGACAAATCGACAATTGGTTAAGAACAACTCCGATGAACTATCGGACGCCAGTCTCATTTAGTGAGGTGATTTCTTCGAATTGGTTTTGGGATTTGCATCATGTACGAGACAGAGCAATGGCAGACAATATCGAATGGATTAAATCGAGAGAAGGTGATGCGAAGATGTTTTTGTTTGGACACATCATACACCTATCGAAATCGACACTAACCATTCGTCAGGAAAACCCATCTTTTAACATAACACGCGATAAGCTAGGTCAGTATTTGGCGCTAAAATATCAGGACGATTACAAGGTGATTGGTCATAATTATATTTACAATACTAATAAAACCCACACGACCCAAGTAGACGATAATGCATTGGCCAACCTCCTTGGTGGTGAAACGAGTATAAACTATTATCGATCTATTTCAGGTGATGACAAACAGAATCTGAATAAAGAGTGGAAAATAGGCGAGGGGTTCCAGGATGCGAGAATATATATGAACCCTTACCAGGCCGTGGATGTGTTGTTCTTTACGGAAACCCAAACGGAGGTTGTGGTGAATTAAAGCGAGCATAGCAACTATCTATTCACGAATTGGGTTGAAAGGGACCGTTGTGTTTACCCCATTGCAGGTTTTTCATGACCTGGAGAACCTGGAGAATTGATTTTGAATACGTATTTTGATTGATAACTGGTAGCTCAAAGACCAATTTGAATAGTATCAATTGGATGGAACTAATAAAGTAGGAGAATGGCTGAAATTAAACTTTTTATAGCAACAACAATAGACGGCTTTATTGCCAGAGAAGACGGCTCTTTAGATTGGTTGCCCGGTTCAGATCCGAATGCACCTGAGGCTGAAGGGGCATCTGAACTAAGTGAAAACGACGGGGGTTATGGCGAATTTATTTCGACCATTGACATCGTGGTACTCGGACGAAAGACGTACGAAGAGGTTCTTGGGTTTGGGGTTGATTGGCCTTATGGAAATTGTAAAAGTTACGTCGCTACTTCAGATAAAAACTATAAGACTTCAACCCACAATACCTTCACACTAAACAAAATTGACCCCGTTACCATTGACGAATTAAAAACAGAAAGTAAATTAAATGTTTGGGTTGTCGGTGGCGGACAACTTATTACGGAATTCCTAAACCATGACGCCATAGATGAAATGACCATTAGTGTGTTTTCCACTATTCTTGGTACCGGGATTAGGCTTTTCCCCAATAACCCTAAAGAGACCTCGTTTACCCTGGTCAAAACAAAACATTTTGATACTGGTTTCGTCAATTTAACGTACAAAAAATGACCTACACGAAGACCAGGCCGGCCCATGTGTTTTTGACCCCTGTCACGATATGACACTTAGTGTGCTTAACCTTGTAACGAATTCAAACGATGAACACAATTATAGAAACAGATAGATTAATACTTCGGAAGTTTGAACTGGGTGATTTTAAGGAAGTTTACGAATTTGGTTCCAATAAGGAAGTCTTAAAATATACAGGAGATAACGGCGTTGAGTCGCTGGAGGCAGCTAAAGATTTGATAAGAAATGTTTGGTTTGAGGACTATAAAAAACATGGATATGGAAGGTGGGCAACCATTTATAAACCCGATAATAGACTCATCGGTTTTGCAGGCTTGAAAT
>CAYZWM010000200.1:0-7941 GCA_964482155.1 uncultured Chitinophagaceae bacterium
TACTGTAGAAGTATTTGTCCGACAGTTCTGGTGCCACTTTTCTAGCGGTTCCTTCTATACGGATTTGTCTCTGGCTTTGTTGCCAAAAGAACAAAAGAGAAACGTTTGCATTTTCGTCAATCGATTTTCCCTTTTGACTCGAATAGTTGGAATAGAAAACAAATTCATTTTCAATTACTTCCTTAAGCAATACGATTCGGGTTTGTGGTTTGTTTTCGTGAACTGTGCCAAGAGTCATTACGTTTGCCTCGGCTTCTGTTTCATTCGCATGCGTAAACCATGCCTTAAACAATTCAAAAGGATCTTTACCAGCGGTTGATTCGTCTAACTCGTATTTAGTGTAGTCGATACGTTGATCTTTTAAATCCATAGTTGATGTTTTTATCGTCGTCCCAGTTTGGGCATATTACCCATCCGTCTTCCAGGTTTCATTTTGTTGAAACTCTTCATCATTTTTCGCATTTCTTCAAACTGCTTCATCAGTTTGTTCACTTCAGTTATGGTGTTACCACTACCTGTAGCAATTCGTTTTCTTCTAGATCCGTCTATTAGAGAAGGGTTTTCTCTTTCCTTTATCGTCATGGATCTAATGATGGCTTCCACACCCTTAAATGCGTCATCCGAAATGTCAACATCCTTAATGGCTTTTCCCACACCAGGTATCATACCCATTAAATCTTTGATGTTACCCATTTTCTTGATCTGGTCAAGTTGTTTGAGAAAGTCATCAAAGTTGAATTGGTTTTTTCTTATTTTTCGTTGAAGTCGCTCTGCCTCGTCTTTATCGTACGTATCCTGGGCTCGTTCCACAAGAGAAACGATGTCTCCCATTCCCAATATCCGATTGGCCATACGGTCGGGGTGGAAAACAGACAATGCGTCCAGTTTTTCACCGTTACTTACAAACTTGATCGGTTTGTTAACTACGCTTTTGATTGAAAGAGCAGCACCACCTCTCGTATCACCATCTAACTTGGTTAAAACAACGCCGCTAAAGTTAAGAACATCGTTAAAGGCCTTAGCCGTATTAACAGCATCCTGACCTGTCATCGAATCAACTACAAAAAGAATTTCATTTGGATTAACCGCCTTCTTAATGTCGCCGATTTCCTTCATCATCACTTCGTCAATACTCAACCGACCTGCGGTATCAATTATTACAACGTTGTGCTGATGAACTTTGGCATGTTTTAAGGCATTTTGAACTATCGATACTGGGTTTTTGTTTTCAACTTCCGTATAAACATCAACTTCAATTTGCTCTCCCAATACCATCAATTGGTCTATAGCCGCTGGTCGATATACGTCGCCTGCTACCAACAATGGATTTCTGCCTTTGCTTTTTATATATCGAGCAAATTTTCCGGAAAATGTCGTTTTACCTGAACCTTGTAAACCAGCAATGAGGACTATAGCCGGACTTCCTGTAACATCAACCTCTTCTGTCTGCCCCCCTAAAAGACCGACAAGTTCGTCGTGGACAATTTTGGTCATTAACTGACCTGGAGAAACACTGGTTAATACATTTTGGCCTAGAGCCTTTTCCTTTATTCGGGCCGTAAAATCTTTGGCAATTTTGTAGTTAACATCGGCATCAATAAGTGCTCGTCGAATCTCTTTTACCGTTTCGGCAACATTGATTTCTGAGATTTTTCCCTGACCCTTTAGCGTCTGAAACGCTTTTTCTAATTTGCTTGATAAATTGTCGAACATACGTTAACCAAATTGGACTGCAAACATAGCAATTCGATAGGTACAAAAACAGAAAAAGGCTGCCTTTTCGGACAGCCTTCAAAAACAATAAACAAACGTTATCGCATTAGCCTAACAAGACCTTTTTTATCATATATAACTCGGTCTAAACCTGTTACCCGTATATGGTATAGGTAAGACTCCATTTCGCAATCTTTCTGTTTATAGGTACCATCCCATCCAAGGGTTACCTCATTGGTTCTAAATAGTTCTTCTCCCCATCGATTGTATATTTTCATTTCATAATCCCGGTAGGTCCCATTATTAACTAAATACATAAACTGTACCGATGGCTTGAAATTAGGGTTGTGGTTGTCGTCATTCGGACTGAATGCGTTCGGAACCCATACATAAGACGCACCACGTACATCGATTTGATTCGACATGCTGGTTACCTCGGAATTGTATGACACGGCAATAACACGGTATACATAATCGCCGTTTATATCTTTGTGAAATTCTTTGTCAACGTACGCATTTTGATTTCCAGGAACAGTTGCAATGGATACGAACTGTTGATTCTTCTCGATTTGAATATCATAATAGTCAACGCCTTCATCCCATTCTTCGTACGCCGACCAATTTAAACGCCCAGCATCATCAATATAATGACCTTGTAACAAAATTGGTTTGCCTTGATAACCTTCCATTCCAGCTAAGCCGCAATGGTTAACTATTTGGACTTTATAAACATAATTCTCTGAAGTCACATCAATATTGTCATCATAAAAACGCGTGTTTTCCATATCAGTTGATTCAATAAGGTTGATTCCGTACGCATCGTATTGGTTTAAGCGGTAGGTAAACGGATAATTTGAAGTAGGAGCATTCCAATACACGCCTACAATCGAATTATCTTCAATGGTCGCATAGGTTATATCTACAGGGACCATGTAATTTATGTAAATGGGTGTGTTCTCATCTTTATTCGATCTGGAGGTAAACTGACCATTGCTTGCTTCAATTATGTAGCAGTATTGCTGATCGCATAGTAGTTTGTCGGTATACGATTGAATTGATCCGTCAACCCGTGTTAATTCTTCGAAATTTTTGCCGTCTGCGCTTCGGTAAATTATATACTCATTAACACTATTCCATCCCGTATACAAAGACCAGTTTAGGTTTAATTCGTAGTTACCAGCTTTTTCAACATTCAAGATGATTGGACAATGTGAGGATGATTCGATTCCTAGATCGCCACAAAAATTGGTGTGAGAAATAGTAAAGCAATGAGCTTGCTTTAAGTCGTTATACAGAACGGTAACCATAGACTCGCGGTTGACACCATTTTGATAAAGAACTTGCTGTGTTTCGTGATCTCTAACCGTAGTTTGGCTAATAAAATCAGGATTAATATCAGTCCAATGAATTTCTATATGATCCTCTTCGTTAACCGTTACATAGTCAATTTCTCCTTGAGGGATATCATCTACACCACGAATGATGAAGGTTGAGTCATATTCGTCAAAACATCCGTGTGTATTAATAGCCTTCATTTCTAAACGGTAATTACCCGACTGATTAAAGAGTAAAGGGTAATTGGGGGTATGTGTCGTGTCTACAATCGCCAGGTTTTTGATTACCCAAACCCAGTCACTAATAGCACTACCTCTCGTTGATTGGCCTGTAGCCTCAATAAATTCATTTAAGCATGGAATCTGAGTTAAGGTAAATGTCGCTTTCGGATTTTCATACACCGCTACGTTAAATGTAGAGGTGTCTGAGCAATTGTTACTATTGGAAACAATCAACTCAATAACATGATTCCCCGGTTCGGAAATTGAAGGATTAATAGAGGTCTCTCGCGAGATTTCCGTTCTGTTTAAAAGCCAGCTTCTGCTCGTAATTCTTAGGCTTTCATCATTCAATGCGACTTGAACAGGGGAACATCCTTCAATTTCCTGGTCCGATGGAATTGCTTTCGGTCTTTTCAATACCGTAATGGTGTCCTGGCTTACATAAACCGTGGCACACCCTAGGCTATCAAGCGCATAAACGCTTGGAATAAATTTTTGATTTAAGTTCGTGGTTTGCACAACATAGGTATGCGAGTTAAAATCTGTGGAGTCCAGATTCGTATTGTCATCGAAATTCAAAAAGTATTGGACCACATCGCGACTTTTGTTTGTGAACGTCACTTCAAGTGGTTCACAACCTATTGGGTTGGTAATAGTAAAATCAGGAACAGGCCCAAATATTTTTACGGCACTTTCAATGGTTAGTGTATCAGCACAACCCAAATAACTTTTAGAGATTAACGTAACATCAAATCCTTTCCCAGATCCCGTGTTACGGTTGTAAATGTTTGCTATATATGTATCTGTGGACGCAATCTCTGAACCGTCTCCAAAATTCCAATAGAACGTATCGGCATTCTCGCTTAACGTATTGAATTGAGCATAAGCAGGAGCACAAAATAAGTGTGTGTCCGCCATCTCAAAATCACTGGTTACAATAAGAGAATGAACCCGTTTCGTTATGGTGTCAAAACAAGCATCTTCTTTTGATGCAACCAATTGAATATCGTAGTACGTGTCTCCGTTGGGTGTAAATATTACTGGAGATACGGTGGGGTCTATAGCATAAGCTCCTGAAGAAAATATGTTCCACTGGTATTTAAAAGGGGCTAATTGCGATGTATTGGTTATGGAGATATCCTGGCCAGCACATACCTTGTTCTTGTCAACTTCAAAATCTGCAATTACTCCAACAAAAACTTGTTGTGACCGCGAGTTAAATCCACATGAAGAGCTGTTCTCCGCATGAATATATACGGTATATACGCCTTGTTTAGTAAATTTGATTGTCGGGTTAGCCGCCTTGGGATCAGAAATTTCAACACCTTCTTTAGGTGCTACACTCCATGAATAGCTTATTGAGTCAGAGTTGTTTCCGAAGTGAAAATTGTTCACAACATTAAAGGAAGAAGTCGTTTCCATGGGTACACAACCGCTGCTTTTACTTAATTTAATTTCGCCAGTCAAACCGTTAACATGGATGGCGGCGTTCTTTTGCAAGGAGTCTTTACATCCATCATTTATTTGATGGTGGTACATTACATTGTACTTTCCGAGTCTACTTAGCAGAATTGAACGAACCTTTGCGGTGTCAGTTTCCATAAGTAGGCTCGTACCTGTTGATTGATGAGTGATTTCCCAGGTGTGTTTAAATGGGGCAGATTCAGGTGTTGTTGTTGCTTGTAGTTCAACCTCGTCATAAGCACAAATCATCGGAGTGTTCACTTTGAAACCTTTAACAGGCTTAATAATTTCAATAAACTCCTTGGCGTTAAGAGAGTCAATACATCCAATTAAATTACCCGCGTATAATTTTACGTCGTAGAAACCAGGTTTGGAAAACGACTGTTTAATTTCTCTTCCGTTACCCTGGTTGTATATGGTCTTCCCGTCCAGGTCATAAATTATCCAATAAAAGGAGTCCGAAGACTGGTATGAGCTTTCTGGAGTGCTCGTTCTTAGGGTTATCGTTTGATTAACACAACCTACTCGTTCGTCACGAGCAATGGCTGGTCGAATAGAATCAACACGTATAAACTGGTTTGCAAACATGGTGTCTGTACAGCCAAATTGATCCATTGCAATCAATTCTACCGAATACCGACCCCAATCAGGCGATGCATAGTTTAAGTTCTTTTTATTGGAAGTTGAAATCGCATTATTAAAAATGTCTGAAATATTCCATTGGTATGTTAGTCCCGTATTATTATATGAGGTAGATGTATTTTTAATATGGGTAATGTGAGGGATTTTACAATGGTAATTGTCTGGGCTCTTGAAGTTGGCTTTGACATCTTTTACCTTAATGGCATCTTTTACGCTCAGTAAAGAGAAGCAACCGCCAAAATTTAATACCACGTGTACGTCGAATTCGCCTGCCTGATTAAATTTTACCGTTAAATCAGTAGCGGAGTTCATTGTCGTGTCCGGTGTTCCTTCAATATTCCAATAGTATCTTCCAGCTACTGGGTTAATTATGTGAACCGAAGTACTATCACTTACGCACATGACCTGATCCTTTATGCTTAATTCGAGTTGTATCGAATCACCAAATTTTAAGTACTTCTCTTTCGTAAGACTATGTGTACAGCCCTTGTCCGTTTTTACGGTAAGAGAAGCTCCATACTCACCAGGATTAACGTAACGCAACTGAGGAGGAGTGAGGTTTCCAGAGAAACCAATATTGGCTCCTTTGAACTGCCATTCAGAACTGGTTATTTTTTGGCCGTTATTACGAATATTAGCGGTAAACTGAACATTTTTGGTTACACAACCATCCGTATGGTCAGCAGTAAAATTGACAATTACATCAGGGTGTACAACTGCGACGTTTGTAAATTCCTGCACATTGCGACATCCAAAGGAATCGGTCACAACTATATTAATGTTCTTATCTCCTGATGTCTTAAATTTATGTGTTATGGTGTCAGGTGCGCTGAAATAGTTTGTTCCATCAACTATCCAGCTAATTTCTTGTGTATTTGGTGTAGTATTAATTAGGGTTACCGTGTCTGGACCATCGCAAAGTTTTCTTCGTGATATCGTATAACTTGCGATAGGCTTCGCTAAGATTTCTGCAATGCCTATTTCTTGAACAGTACATTTAAATCCATTGGGAAAAGTTACCTGAACTTTAACGTCAATGACTTGTGCGTTAAGAAAAAATTCATAAACAGTATCGGTGTTGACTGTATAGCCGTTACCAAAATCCCACAAATAGGAAGAACCCGTTGGTGCACCCGAAACGTTAAAATTAATAATACCTGGAGCGCATTGAATTTTTTTGTCGACAGAAAGCCTTAAATTGGAACACTGCGAAAGCGCAGCAAAATACAGAATAACCGAAAAAACGGCAGTAGCTAATAATCTTTTCATCACGAGCTGACGTTTTAGTAGTAGTAGTAGTCGCATTTGTCAGCACTGCAAAGTAAGGCATAAATGTTTGTATCTACAAGTTATTAACATTTTTGGAGTCAGATTCAGCGAGATGTCTTCTTCATTGTACAATCGCAAAAACTTTAATACTGAACGATTTATGGTTAATTTCGTTGCCAAATTAATAGGGATGAAAAAGATAGTATTTTTATGTGTTGTAGCGATTGGATTGGGTAGTTGTGGAGATAAATCCACAACAAACGAAGCAAAATCGACATACGATGTTAATAAAGAGTTGTATGAGCGAGCACTCAAACTTGACGATATGGGGACGGCAGTGGTTGCGTTGAATTATATGTTGATTGAGGATTCAACCAATATGGAATATACAGACTCACTGGCACGACATTACATCACCAATGGCAACTTTGATTCGGGCATTGAACTTGGAAAGGTTGTCATGGAGGAAGATCCAACCAATTATAAATTGCTGGAACTTATTGCAACGGCTCAGGAGTATAAAGGAGATGTGAGCAGTTTAACCAAGTCATACAAAAACTTCAGGAAGTTGTATAAAGAGGTCGGAGATATCAGGTATATGATGAAGATGGCTCAAATTGGCATGGTTCAACAGAAATATCCAAGCGCGTTGGCTCGATTAGATACAATAATAGCCGACCCAAATACGACCATGATGGAAAGCCCTTTAAGTCAGGGAGGAAGCCAAATGATCGATATTAAATCAGGTGCCTACTTTATGAAAGCTCAATACGAATTTTCATTAAATAATATGCTTCAGGGTTCTCAATACTTAAAAATGGCATTAAATGTTACTCCGAAGTATGAAGCGGCATTGATTTTAACTCAACGCTTAAATGAGTTTAACCAACAACAGGTTCAGAGACCTACAGCTCGTAGTGGTGCGTCTTCATCTAAAAAGGCTAAAGAGCTACAGGAAGATAAGAAATATCAGGATTGGAAGAATCGAAATTCCGGTAAATAACAAACGGAGTTTACGTTTTTTTACGGGGTTTCCATTCGATTTCTTCTGCGTCTTCCAGACGAGTTAACGTTCTGGCCAGGGTAAAGAAATAGTCGGACAATCTGTTGAGGTATTGAATAACTACGGGTCTTAGTTCTACATGTTTCGAAAGGGTAACAGTACACCTTTCAGCTCGACGACAAACTGTTCTGGCAACATGAGCTACCGCATTGGCCTGGCATCCCCCAGGTAGAATAAATGATTTTAATTGAGGAAGCTCCATGGTCTGTTCATCGATCCATGTTTCTAACTGAC
>CAYZWM010000201.1:0-7877 GCA_964482155.1 uncultured Chitinophagaceae bacterium
CATATTTGTTGTCATCTATCCAAAACTACTCCATTTTTAGTCAAGTGTCAACCATCAAATCGCTTATACTTTTTTGAATAGTCTTCTTGCGGAATAAACCGATCAAGGCTTTTTTCGTAGGTAAAAATATATTCTACGTGTATTTTTTTATAGGGATTTTCGATGGAATAATTCTTTGCTTGTCCAAGCATAACTGCTCCATCAACATAGTCACCCGCATCAGGTAAATACTTCGTTAAGACCATTTTCCGGTCAACTTGAAATCTAATAACCCGTCACCGTTATCGTCAATAAATGAGGGAATGAGTCCATAAGGTTCATTGACCCATGTGTCATGTTGTCCCTCGTCTGTAGGAGCCTGGAGCGTTGCTTGTTGACTGTCAGTAGGTTGGATAGGTGATGAAGGATCACCTTGGTCATTTGGTTTGGAATGACACGATATAGTGAGTAAAACAATAAGCCAGGGAAATGGAAGTTTCATTATCAGAGGTTCACATAATGATAACGCATTCTAAGGCAAAATGATATATCAGGCTAAATATCAATAAAATTATGATCGATCAAGTAAGCCAAATGGAGTGATTTGAACGTATATGGATTCGTTTCTAACTGCTTGTTACACGTAGATCCTGAACCTGACTCACTTCAAGCAGAGTCCAATCATTGTAATGGATCAGAGCCCCATTCTTTCGAAGTATTTCTTTATTCGCCTGGCCTATGCCAATAAAATCCAATCCCAGATTGTTTGCCGTAATCAGGTCCCACAGTCCGTCTCCAAACGAAACGATTTGTTCAAATTCAGGTATGTCCAGGTGTTTCTTAGCCCGTTCAATGGCAAGAGACACTATTCCTTCTCGATCATAAATGTGGTCAGCACCTACCAGCTGCCAGGGTTCAAATTCGATATGTATTTGAGCCAGTTTGTGTTCTGCTGGTAAAATCAACGATCCAGTAGCGAATACCACCGCATATTCCGTTTCTTTTTCAAAGAAATGTACCTGTTCCAATGCGCCCTTTATTTCCGTGATTCTCTTTGAACGTATTATCCCATTTAATTTAGACGCGAATCGATTGAATTGATCTGTGCCAAAAATGGAAGAAGTGGCCTTTTCATAAATTGTTTTGCTGATGTATGAATCGGTGTGATGGAGGTAGTCCTTGAAATGGTGGTCTATATCCTCAATACCAATATATTTAATGGCTTCAATAAATGCGGCTTTGTGCAGGGATACACTGTCTGTAAGTGTTCCATCAATATCAAAAACTATAAGTTTTGTCTTATTCATCATCATACTCTCTTATTCGCAATGGTCTTTTTCCTGTTGTGCGTTGATGGGCCAAATAAACGCAGATCGTTGCTTTTTCCAACCCAACTTTTGATAAAACCCACCTTTTCCTGGAGCTGCGCTTAACGTAACAAACAAATAGTCACTTAAGCAGTCTTTTAGTCGAGTTACGATTTGGGTACCAAGACCTTTGCCCTGGTGATTGGGGTCTATGACCACATCGACAATCACAGCATAATATTTCGAATCGTCCAGGGTTCTGCCAAAACCAATCAGTTTGCCGTTTTCTAAAATGAAACAGGTATAAGCGCTTTGCTCAAAAGCAGATTTTATCTCTTCTGGATTTCGTTTTTCCCAGCCGACCTCAGTAATAAGTAAGCAAACCTTCTCCCACGAAATGTTATTTAGATTTGGGTTCAGTTGAAATTCCATTTTTTAGCTTTTAATTGTTTTTTCAAACACGACTCGATCATGCCTATGATAGGTGTTGGATATCGCGTTTTGAAGGTATGCAGTCATTCAGGTTTGCTCCATTTTATTTTTACGGCGGATATGACCTCAAGTTCTATTCGAACGGCTGAGAGTACGTCAAAATCATTCTTTATATAAAACGGTAGTGGCGAACTGTAGTTCTGTCCATTGCGTTTTAAATCCCTGTTGTGATCAATAACCCATCCATTTAAGATAGGTTCAATGCGTTTGGCCATATTTAAAAGTTGACTGCCATATCCAGCACCTTGCAACGCACCATCAATAATAATTGCAAACCATCTTTCATCCTCCCGAACAAAGCTGAAATACCACCCTTTCACCACGTCAAGGTGGTCTACCAAAAGAATATGATCTTGTTCCTTCAGATTGTTCAAATAGGCATCAAAATCGGATAATTCGGGATACGCCAGATTGGACGGATATTCGTTGTTCCAAAGGCTATAAACGTCAACCTTTTGTTTGTCGCTCAGATAGGGTGTCTGAATTGTTTTCACGCGTGAATTAAGAAGTTTGAGGTTGAAATACAGTTTGACGTAGAACTGGCCATTCCGTTTTTAAAATACTATAGAATACGGTGTCTCTTCGAAATCCATCAGGCATCAATGTATGACTTCTAAGCTTACCTTCATAGGTGGCTCCAATACCTTCAATCGCTTTACGAGATTGGGTGTTCCGACTGTCTGTTACGAGAGCCACTCGTTCGAATCGTAGGTGTTCAAACACAAATTGTAAAAGAAGGAATTTTGCTTGTCGATTTAATCCGGATTGTTGGAAATCGGGACTTAACCATGTCCAACCAATTTCAATCCGTTTGTCTGCGTTCGATACATGACAAAAACTGGTACTACCTGCATAGCGATTCGTCATCTTATCGAAGATGACAAAGGGATAGCGTTCCTCTTTAGTACGCATAGACAGGGCGTCGTTCATGTAGGTTTCGAGATTTCCCTGCCCCCCAAAACGGGATGTAGAATACCTGAGCAGCTCCGGATGTTGTTGAGCAATAGGCTGTAAATGGGGTAAGTGGTCCATCAACAAAGGCTCAATCCGAATCTGATCGTCTTCTAAAATAAGGTGATTTGTAAAGTTAAACGCCATAAATACATCGTTCGGTAAGGGTTATTTATTTAGAGCAAAAGCGATGGTGTAAATGTACATTAGCCCCATAAATTTTTACAATCAATACTGAAAAAAGACGGAAAATATTGGTTGGAAGTTGTTGAGACCGACTGGACCCTGAGCTGAGTTGTTATTTTATTTCTTCCATAAAGTATTTCTTAACTTTCTTCTTGACGAAAGCCTTGTGTCCGATGTAGAAAAAATTCATATATCCGTCAAACGTGGTGACTTCGGTAACCCTAAGAATGCAACGATTCTTTTTTTCCGTAATGGAGAAGTAGGCCGTTTTTAAAATGGAGTCCGTACCCATGACCAGGTTATTTATTTTATAGGAATTTATGTTGGAAGATGTAGACTCGACAGAAATTAATTCACAGTTGAGTGCTTCAATTTCACTCAATATTTGATGTTTCGTTGCATGAACCACATAGTTTTTGTTAATCGATCTTTCGTATTGAGGTTTGATGGTTGTAGCCGACAGCGCTATAAAACTGGTTACAACAAGGAAGGAATGCAGCAACGGCTTTTTAAGTGTTGGGCTGGTGTTCAATACTGATTTTATATACACGTATGAAATGGGTAATACGACAAGAGCGCTAAGGTCTGTGATGTCAATGGTTCTATGGAAAGGTATGCCCAGTCGATGTGCAACATCAATTAATGGCGTGGCCAACGGTGAATTCCAAAGTATAAATACCATACCTGCCGCAATGCAGTTTGCGGTGATGGATTTTGAAGAGAAGACTGTCAGAAAGATTGGAAAAATTAAGAGCCCTAAGAAATCCGAAAATTTGCCGGTAAACTCATTCGAGAACTGGGCTTTAAAGATGTGGTCATTGAGTACCAGAAGAACCAGACCGAACCAGAATAAGGTAGATTTTAGAAACTGTGGATGTTTAATCATGGTCGACTCATATAACGACGTTACTTCAATGCGCCGATTCTAACCAAAATTACAAACACTCAGGGGCTAACGCAAGCAGGGTACACAATTAAGCGATTTTTACTGTTGGCTAAAATAGGAAGAGAACGTAGGAAGAGAATTACTCCTTGGTTTCGTTAGGTAAATCAATACCCTCGTTTAACTCTTTTTGTTTGTCGCCTTTTTTACGTTGTTTCTCAGTTATGCCCGTATATCTGCGAGGGTAGGTGATGATGTCTTTGGTTAGCGAATCCAACCGTAATGTGGCAGCGTTTAAATTGTTCCACAGTTCATCGTCGTTCATGAGTTTTCCCAGGGTGCCTTTCCCATTCTGGATGGCTGAAAGTGTTAAACTTACCTCAGAAATAGCCTTAGATAGTTCGTCTCCAAGCCCTTTGATGTTCAACTTGGATATTTCATCGGCAGTGGTTTCCAAACCTGCAATGATCTCTTTAATCTTAGGAGTGCTGGATTTTATGTCCGATGTTATCCCATTCACATTGTCTAATATGATGTCGAGTTTGTCAGCTTTACCTTCCAACATTTCATTCATCAGTAGGGCCGTCTTTTTAAAAGAACTCAGCGCGTCACTTAAATCTGCCAGGGTAGAATTAAGACTCACATCCGTAAGGGCGGTATCCAGATTAATCAAAATGTTATTTACCTTCTCAGATAGAGGAGATAGAACAGCGGTAAGAGCCTGAGCCATACCCGCGTCTTTTTTTGATATTAATGTGTCACCATTTACGGCAAATACACTACCGTCACCCATTAGAATCTCTACGGCTTTGCTACCGAGCAGATCGTTATTGGTGATTTTTAGAATAGTGTTTTTACGTAACTTAATCGAATTCGGAATTTGAACGCTTACAATGAGGTCCAAACTTTCGTGGTTCATTTCAACACTGCTTACGTGACCAACTTTATACCCGTTAAGCATAACGGGGTTCGATCGGAAAAGGCCGTCTACCTCATGGTAAACAGCATAATAGGTGTTGTTTTTGGAGAAAAGGCTCTCGCCTTTAAGGAAATTAAAGCCTACAATCAAAATGACTATTGCTACCGCTGCAATAATTCCGACCTTAGTTTCATTAGAGATTTTCATCTGTTTCTTTTGCTTTTTTCGTCTAAAACGCCCAAATATAAACAATAAGGTTTACCCTGATTTCAATTGAAGAAAAAACCCAATAATTGTGGGTTACTTTTCCAAAGTGGATTTGTAGGTTAAGACGGATTCGTAAATAGAGTTTGCAATCTTGCTTTGACCTATGTCTGATGTAAGGTACTGTTTTTCAGAGGGGTTGGTTAAAAATCCTGTTTCCACGAGTATGCTTGGCATGGCCGTTTTCCATAACACAACAAACCCGGCTTCCTTAACACCAAGGTTTTTTCGAATCTGCTTTTTCTCAACATTTTCCTGAAACGTTGAAGCCAATGTCAAACTCTGAGTCCGAAACGCATTTTGATATAAACTCAAAATGATATGTGCTTCGTCCGAGTCCGGATCAAAACCATTGTATTCGGCATTTTCCTTATAATCCTTTTCCAGTACGATGGACCGATTTTCTCGCTTACTCACCTCAAGATTACCCTGACTCTTATACAGTCCCATCACATAGGTCTCTATTCCGTGGATTCTTTGTGTGCGTTGCAATGCACCGAAATAAATAAGTCCGCATTATTTTGATTGGCAATATCTGCACGCTTCCATAAAGGGATAAAGATGTCCTCAGTTCGGGTGAATATCACCGTGACGCCAGGCAGGCTGTCTTTTAGTTTTTTGCCCAGTTTTTTAGCTATTTTTAGACAGATGTCTTTTTCATATACATCACTACCATAGGATATGCAACCGGAGTCGTGTCCTCCGTGCCCTGGGTCTATGACGATGGTATTCAACGATAATTTACTTAGGTTGAGCGGATGTGATACCCCTACGACCATAACAATCATCAAAGAAGCCGATAATGCAAGTTGTTTAAGCATTGTTGTAAACAAGTAGTTATACAAAGTTATTAACTTTTTATACACAAAAAATATTGTGTAAATCAATATTGGATTTGTTTAATTTTGAACCCATTATTAACTATGACCAAAAATAGAGGTAAATACATGAGTATCAGGAGGGTGGCTTTTAGAGTTATCCCAGTTGCTTTATTGTCTGTATTTTATTCTAAACAGGTTTTTGCTCAACAGCAAGATTCTATCACCGTAAAAGATTCGCTTGTTGTAGGTTTATCCCCAGGCAAAGACGGTTTAAAAGTCCCCGTTATTTATGAAGCTGACGATTCCGTACGCCTGGACATGCAGAACAAACGTGTGTTACTATATAAGAATGCCGTTGTAACGTATGAGGATATGAGGTTAGAGGCTGACTTTATTGAAGTTAGTTTCGAAACCAACGACATTCATGCGATTGGGGTAGCAGATTCAACAGGAATTATACAGGGTAAACCCATTTTTACGTCAGGCGGAAAGCCTTACAACGCCGAGGAAATGTGGTATAATTTCAAGACCAAACAGGGTATTTCTACTGGCGTGGTTACAACAGAAGAAGATGGAACTGGGGTGATTCGTGGAGCCAAAATTTTGAAGGACTCCATGAATAACATGTATATCAAAGACGCGAAGTACACGACATGTAACGCAGAACATCCTCACTTTTGGATATCCGCCAAAAAATTTAAGGTCGTTCCAGAGAAACAGGTAATTAGCGGTCCGGCCAATTTGGTCATAGGTGGAATAAATACGCCACTGGTTCTTCCGTTTGGTTTTTTTCCCATTCAACAAAAACGATCAAAAGGCCTGGTGATTGGAAGTTTCGACCAACAAGATAGATGGGGCTATGGTTTACGTGATTTTGGATTTTATACGCCGATTAATGACTACCTGGATATGTTGCTGTCTGCAGACATTTATTTACGTGGAAGCTGGGGTTTTTCCGTGAAATCCAATTACCGGAAGAAATACAAATACAGCGGTATGGTATTGCTAAAGTATAACAAGTATCTGGAAGGTGAGAAAGAAACCCCAGAGTATAATGAAGTAAACAACTTTCGGGTAGAATGGATTTATCGACGGGATGGGAAGGCTAAACCCGGACGAAATTTTTCTGCCAATGTGAAATACATCACCAAAAATCAGCAAAAATATGCATCGACGGAAGTGAGTGACATTATTGCCACCAATGCCAATTCGAGTGTTGCGTTCAGTCGGTCGTTTGCTAACAAAAAGGTATTCTTAACAACCAACGCACGTATTGACCAAAATTTATCTTCCGGTGATTTAAATATGGAATTACCGCAAATGAATATCAACGTTCAACGATTGCAGCCGTTCAAGAACATTGGAGGTGGGAAAGACAAGAAGAAGGTTTTAAGGAATTTTGGTTTTACGTATACCACGGCGTTTCGAAACAACATCAATATCAACCAGGATTCCATCATAAACCGGACGGGACGTAAATTGGAACTCAATCCGGCTTTTCTAAAAAGTGTCCGAAACGGAGTAAAACACGATGCACGGTTTAGCACAAGTTTTAATATCCTAAAGTATTTCAATTTGTCGCCGGATGTTTCGTTGACCGATTTCTGGTACTTTAAGAGCATAGAAAAGATCTGGGAGAACGATACCCTTTTGGAGAATGATGTCAAGGGGTTTTCAAGAGCTGCAGCCTATTCGGGAGGAATCACCCTGAATACCATTATTTATGGGAACAAGGCATTTAAGCAAACCAGTCGAATTAGAGCCATTCGACATATTATTAGACCAACCATTGGTATGCGATGGAGCCCAGATTATATAAATTCTACCAGTGGTGCGTATCGTCAGGTCCAAACGGATACGTCAGGAACCATATCTCCGTATTCCATTTATGAAAATGGGATTTACGGCGGGCCATCCGGTGGGGCAAACGGATCGATTAATTTCGGTCTTAATAATAATTTAGAGATGAAAGTTCGGACACCGAACGATACGTCAAACGGTGGAGAAAAGAAGATCAAGTTAATAGAGAGTTTGAGTTTTTCTGGAAGTTATAATTTCTTTGCCGACTCGTTGAA